>JAAKFC010000099.1 GCA_011065225.1 Chlamydiota bacterium | reverse complement strand
GTATAAATTTTGCTAGCTATTTATGTGGCAATGGCTTTAAGAAAGCTTACAAGTTGTCTTATGGGTAATAGATAATCACATCGGAGGACTTGCAAGATTATTCGGCAAAAAACCTCTGTAGAATGAGGTTCGGTATGAGCCCCATCTATTAAGATATACTAATAGTCATAATTAACCTTCTAAACTAGGAGATCATGTTTACACCTTCCGGAATCCAGTCACGAGAAATTGACCCAACAATGTTGCTAAACATGTGGGCTCATTATCTTGATGATGAACGTGATAAAGATAAAATGATCTTTGCTGGCATCGGAAGGCCTACTTATCCTGTTAATTCTGATTTTGCAAAAGCTGCGATGGAGTACTGGAAGCATTTTGTCAATCAGGATCAAGGGTTAATCAATTTAGAAACAGGTCACTTAGCAATTGATTATGATTTACCTGCAGGGGATCTTAAGGCTCGAGAAAAAATGGCTCGCGCCCTTTCAAATTGGTATAAAACTCCTATAGATGCAGACGAACTTATTTTTTCTGTGGGAGGATCTTCTGCTTTGCGGATGATCTTTAATATCTTAAACAAGACATCACCCAATAAGAAAACAATTACAACACTTCCTTATTATCCATTCTATAATCATCCATCACATCACAACAAATTACACTTTATTAATCTTTTACAAGGACCTAGTTGTCGATTAACCGCTGCAGCCTTTGAAGCAGCTTTGCAGTCCATAGATCTTAAGGATATAGGAGCGATTTTGTTTTGTGACCCTAACAACCCATTAGGGTTTGTCACGGATGAATCGGAATGGAAAAAAATTGCAGAAATTATTCAAAGTCTACCCGAAGAAATACCTATTATTCTAGATGAGGCATATGCCGAACTAACTTTTATATCAAAGCATACCTCCCTACTTCAGTTGGCTCCTACTCTAAAAAATCGAATTATTCTTTTACGTTCATCTACTAAAGGATTCTCGGCCAGCGGTGAGAGGATAGCAGTTATTGTCTGCAGTAATCCTTTACTGAAAGAGGCACTTATTGAAGAAACAATTTTTAGTTATGCTCATGCCCCCAAAAGCCTGCAATATGCTTATTCAGAGGGAATGCTCGCCTTTTCAGAAAAAAAAAGAGCGCTGTTAGCTAGTTCATATCATAAACAAGTTCAGTATGTACTAGATCGCACAAATAAAATGGGCATCCTATTTCAAAAAGAGGGTTATAAAATTGAAGGAGCGTTCTATATCATTGTTGACTTAAGTCATTTATTTGGGAATAAGATAGATCAAAGTGCGTCTAAGGCATTAGGATATTCTGGGACAATTTGCACTGACGTCGAACTCTGTTACTCTCTTCTTTTTAAAAAGCGTATCATGTTGTGTCCACTTTCTTTCTTTGGTGCTGATCCAAATGCAGGGCTTATAAGGATTACGTGTAGTGGTGGAACAACTGAACTGTCTTTATTACTTGACCGATTAGATGCTGTAAAAACTGAGCTCTAGAGTTTTTAATGAAGATCTTTAAACCCAAGACTGTCATTTTTTTAATAGACTTAGGCCTAGCTCTTTGAGAAATAAAACCTAACTACTATTTGGTAATAGTCTGTGTGCTTCGGGGCATTATTGAACACTTAAAAAGGATCCTACTCCTAAAGAAAAAGCACCTAGGAATTTAACCCTAAGTGCTTCAGTTACATAGACTCCGGATGCAAGATTCGAACTTGCGACCAATGGATTAACAGTCTCCAGTATTCCAACTCTCCACAACATCCCACAAATCTTAACAACAATAGAATTAAAAAGTTAAGAACTTTCATTCTGTTGCCAAAAGTTGCCGGGAATTGCTGATTGTTCCGGACCAGTGGGAAAAAATTGGGAAAAATCACAGATGCTCAACAAACCGTTGATGAGATACGTGACATATTTAGTCTGAGTCCCCTAACACAACCCATCGGAGAACCTGCCACAGGCTCTGAACAACAGGAAATCGAGGCAGGTAAACAGCGAACCGCTCAACATGGACTCCTAGCCGGTTGGCTAGAGTTTAGAGGAATTGTAGTGTTTGTTGTGGGCTTAGGACTCTTACTTTCTATCTGATTCCACTCACAAAGACTGTTAATCATTTTTTTTCGATGCTGTGCCATCTAAAAAGCCCCTAGCGCGAGGGGCTTTTTTGTTAAATGGGAAATGCTGTTTTCTTAAAAAGCAAATCCATATTTTAGAGTGATAAATGGAATGCAATCGATTAGTTCTTTTTCGGAAATTGCATATGCTGGATACAAGATTTCTGCTTGAAAAAATCTTTTATTTCCATCGGAATTATAAAACTCCTTTCCAATGAGAAAGTTTGGCACAACAAATGGTCCAACCTCATGAATATCATCAAAACCAAATGGTACTCCAACTGACCCGCCAAGCCCTACATAGTATTGAGAACAAGGCTTTTGATTAATATAACAAAGACCGTTCACATAGCCTCGGATAATATTCCAGCGAATCAAAGTTGCTAAAGTAACTCCAGCATCAATAGCAACTCTGTCACCGACGACCATCCTTCTTCCAAGACTCAAAGTGAGAGCTGGAATCGGAAGAGGGCCAAGTCCAAGGCCTCCATATGTATAAGAGGATTGGATACAAGGATCAGGGATGCATTCCTCCATTTTTGGGGCAGTATTTGCGAATGAAAGATTATTCATTCCAATTAAGCTCAATAAAACCATTAATTTTTTCATATTCATCCTCCTTTTATTAGGATTTTAAGTATCAGTGCTGGGATAGAACCATCGGTTGATCAGAAGATCGTTTAGCTAGATAAAGAGCAAATAGTGTCAATGCCATTCCTGAAAGGACATCGATGAAGTGGTGATCACCTCAATTTGGTTGGACCTAGTCATACTCCTAATGTTTAAGAGTCAGACAGGGTGGTCCTGTTTAAATGGGGAGCACTCCAATCTGCAAATACAGCATTTGTGAATACACTAATAAAATACACTAATAAAACAATTCTTATTTTCATATTCCTCCAAATTAGAGTAATTCAGAATACCTACACACAAGTGTAATGTCAATGCACCTCATTTATTTTCTTCTTCACTTGCTCCTACAAGAGCGATTAGATGTCAATCACGGGTGTCAATACATAAAATCGTAGAATTCGTAAGGGGAAAAATTGCTCCTCTTGCCAAAAGTTCCTCAAAACTAATGTATTTGGGAAGAACTAGAGAAGCTTTCAGGTGAGTCTACTACCCAGTTCTTAGTTTCTGGATCATATAAAGCAGATTGAATATATTCTTTATACTCTCCCACCTCATCATCCATATCCTCATAAGGATCCTCACATCGTCCAAACATTATATCATCGATTTCTTGATCAGTATATTGATCGATTGCTTTTTCATTTGCAGCTGTAGAAGGATCATTATACGAGAGCCAACTCACTAATGCTTTACCAGAAGTCAACTCTACTTTAGGCGACCTGCCATGGGATGAAAATAGCATTGGATCGCTCCAGCTCCCCGTCTTTGCATCAAAAACAGAGCCCGCAACTGAATAATCTCCATGGGGATCATTTAGCTTTAAAAACTCTTTCACACTAATTGATCCCTTATAGTCCATCATTTTTCTTATATAATCTTCAAACGAGTGAATTGAATCTAAGAAGTTCTTAAAGGCTAATTTCTTTTTATAGTCTTCATCATCTAGATCATCATCCCCAAATAACCACTCATCAAATTCTTTAGGATCATTTTTAGCATATTGAACAATTTGGAAAAATTCGAGAATACTACTTGCGGGTTCTTCTTCCCAAACCATGACGATATTTCCATAAGAATCGATTTGGAAATGGAGATCTTTAATAGTTCTTAACCTCAGAGAGTCTGGTTTCATAATATCAAAAGGAGAAGTCCACGACCTTTCTATTGGGCTATAGTTGGAAGAACGAATAACTTCTCTGATACCTATTTTTTCTCCAAAAAAAATATTTTGTGAAACTTGCCCTTCCTTCCAAATGGTAACTACTCCTCCAGAGGAAATTGGAAAGAGGTGAATTTGATTTACATGTATCCCCGAGTCAATTGTCATAACGGGAGACCAACTTTCTCTACCTTCTTCATAATGGATTGACTCAAGAGAGTTTGCCTTTGAATCATACCAAACTGCAGTAACGTTTCCAAAATCATCAGCTTTCAAGGCAGCCAGCGTATTCTTCGCAAAATATGGAATCCCAGAAATAGGGGTTTGGGGGGAAGAAATCCATGCGTTTTTTACTTGATCAAATGTCACTACTTGCAACAATCCCGGTTGATCTAAACAATAATCAGCAGGAAGAATACACATTGCAGAAACACTTCCAAAAGAGTCCATTTGAAGTTCTAAGAATACATCTTTTCGATCTATCTCCGATCCAAAACTAAAGTGAGAAAGCAAATCGAGGGGTTGGTCGATAGGTTGGGACCAAACTCTTGTTTGTGAATTATAAAATGCTGATCGAACTGTAAAGTTCCAATTTTGATCTTCGCATAACCACACCCCTTTCAGATTCCCAGATGAATCCTCGTAATAGTGAAAATTCTCAGAAAAAGACCCATGACTTTGATAGAGTTTTTCCCCATGTTGTTCTTCTAAAAGTTCTAAAGCTGGATGCCATTTGCCTTGTCCCGCCCCAGAAATGGCAAAATCTGAGGGCTCAGTCCCTTCATCCGCCCGCGGGCTAGCCGGCTCTGCAACAGCAATCTGCTTAACAGATCTTTGGGAAACCGGCTGATGTGACAAATCTTCCTGAAGGATTCCCAACCTATGATAGGATTGGTTCATTCGGATCATAGACATACCCAGATGGCCGACCGTCTCGAGGATATTGCCTTTGTTGAATTCTTCAATCGATGAGCTTCCTTCTATGATAACTTGTAGGGCAAGGGACGCCAATTGCAGTTGCACAGATCCCGATAACATCAGCGCAAGATACAGGGAATTATTGGCAACACGCATAGTTTGTTTTGCTGCAGCAGACATTTCTCCATCGGCCATCGCTTGATAAATGCCATGGGAATTCTCTGCAATATCACTAAATGTTGTGATGAACATTCCCATCGGATGAAGAAAAACAGTTCCTACAACAGATGCTAGAGCTAAACAAGTCTGGAGAACAGACCAAGACAGTTTTTGGAAATCATCAGCAGTGCAACACTGACTGAAATTTGTGAGTGTTCTAGCAGTTCCAAGCCCACTTGCCAAAGCTCTACCGAAGGGCTGATATAAAGCTATGAAGGGCAATCCAACTTTAGCAACTCTCAAGGCTTGAGAAGTGTATTCTGTCTCCGTTTCTTGTTTAGGCAAATCATTTTCATATTCTCTATGAAAATAATCTGGAACTCTGAGTAGGTCATTATTATTCATATTAAAAAATCCTTATTTTTAAATTAAACTTGTTGCGAATAATTATCGCAAAAACTAAATAGAATAAAAACGAAAAGAATTCTTATATACACATTCCGATTCAAGAATTGGTTTTTGACGGCGTCGGCTATTCCTCAAATTTTCCTTCTGCCTCTCGCTCCGTGTCTATGAACACTGAAGCTCGTCGCAGATGGAAAATTTGAGGGCCTCCTGGCCAAAATTCCAATTCTTGAATCGGAATGTGTATACAATGTGGTATTTGCAATCCCATTTTGAATGGGATAAACTCTCGTATGACGATGTTGATTTCATAATTCTTCCTTAATGTTGGACCGTCAAGCCAACAAAGAAGATACAACATCGTCATTTTTTCACTGAATCCAAAGGCCAAGCCTTCCTGAGTCCACTGGTCAAACCAGTGGTTTACCTGTCATAA
>JAAKFC010000098.1 GCA_011065225.1 Chlamydiota bacterium | reverse complement strand
GAAACTCCAAAATAGCGACAGAATAGTTCTCCATCTCCTGGACCTAGTGCTTCGAGGATTTCATTTTGTTCCCATACATAGAATTTCCCTTCTTGTCCTTCGGAATCGGCGTCTTCTGCAGAGAAAAAACCTTCTCCTTGTAATTCACGCAGGACATAATCGAGGGTTTGTCTGCTGATCTGTCCAAAGAAGGGCTTTTTGGTATATTTGTATACCTCGAGATAGGTTTTCGCTAAAATGGCATTGTCATAGAGCATTTTCTCAAAATGTGGAATATGCCAGCGCTCATCAATGCAATATCTGGCAAAGCCACCGCTCAGGTGATCATAAATGCCTCCTCGGGCCATCATTTGCAGGGTGAGTTCAATATAGAAAAGCGAGCGGCTGTCTTTATTTGCTTTGGAATATTGTAATAGAAAATCTGCCTGATAACCAAGTGGAAATTTTGGCTCTCCTTTGATGCCTCCATAGATGGGATCTGCAATGTCAAAGAGCATTTGCACAGCATTTTGCAAGTCATTTTGACTTGGCAAATCTGTTCCACTTGTTTTGGCTGAAGTCTCGAAAAGCTCGACGATCTTATCTGCCTGTGCAGTGAGCATAGCTCTTTCTTCGCTATTCCAAAGCATTTGGATTTGCGTGACAAATTGATCCATACCAATGAGCCCTTTATTTGCTTTGGCAGAGAGATAGGTCACAGCAAAGAAGGGTTTCAGATCGGGAGTGAGAACAACGTTGAGAGGCCACCCTCCAGCAGAAGACATGAGTGCCTGCGCAAATTCCATATATATGCTATCCACTTCAGGATGTTCTTCGCGATCGACTTTGATATTGACAAATGTGTCATTCATGAGCTGTGCGATTTCAGAATTTTCAAAGGTCTCTTTTTCCATGACATGACACCAATGACAAGTGGCATAGCCAATCGAGAGAAAAATGGGTTTATCTTCTGCTCTGGCTTTCTCAAAAGCTTCGTCACCCCAGGGATACCAATCAACAGGATTATTGGCATGTTGCAAAAGATAGGGAGATTTTTCGTGAATGAGGCGATTGGTCATAAAATTCCTACAGCCTTGGCAAAATAATACGCTAAAACAATGACTCCTGCCGATCCTCCTATCCAAAGAAGATTGGGAAGCCATTTGATTCCTCCACTCAAACTAGAGCGCATTTCTAATGTTCCAATTCCATAGTGAAAATCATGATCTAATCCTCGCATGCGAAAAGCTTGGGGATGCTCTTTCATAATTTTCTCTATATCTAAACCCAAAAAACCAGCATATTGCTTGATGAAGCCTAAGGAATAAACCCCTGCTAAAAAATCATTGATCGTCCCTTCTTCAATGGCCTGTAAAAAGCTGCAGCGAATCGAAGTAGAATTTTCTGCTTCTTTTAGAGTCAATTGCATTTCTTCTCTTTTTTTGCGAAAGCTCTCTCCGAGCTTTTTGAGTTCTTGGCTCATCCTTCCCTCGTGTAATATAGTCTCTTACTTTAATGATCTTTCAATACTTGTCAATTTTTTGTCTTTCATGGGACAATGGGGCCTATGAATTCCTTCGTGACAAAAATCGATATTGCCCTTGCTGAAAAATTAAAAGATGATCTTCTTGACCAAGGATTTGAGTTTTCTACTCCCCCTTACACGGTCTTTGCCGCCAAAAAAAAAGGAGTCTCTTGCATTCTATACACCTCTGGAAAATTGATGGTGCAAGGCAAAGACAAAAATGATTTTATTTCTTTTTATTTGGAGCCAGAAATTCTAAAAGATCTTTCCTTTTCTTATCCTGAGACAATGGTCGATATGACTCCTCGCATCGGAATTGATGAAGCGGGAAAAGGCGATTTTTTCGGGCCCTTGTGTACTGCTGGTGTCTTCGCTGATGAAAATGGAATTAAAAAACTGCTCGACATGGGTGTGCGCGATAGCAAGCGGATGAATGATAAGGCCATTATCGTTCTTGCTTCTGAGATCCGAAGTCTTTTTCCTCACAGCATTGTCCGTCTCTTCCCCCATAAATACAATGAGCTGTATCAAAAGTTCAAAAATCTCAATAGTCTTCTCGCGTGGGCTCACAGCACGGCTATCGAAGAGCTAGTTCAAAAAACGCAGTGCAAAACGGTCATCATTGACCAATTTGCCAGTGAACATGTAGTGGAAAATGCCCTTAAAAGAAAAAAGCTAGAGGTTTCTCTTACACAACGTCACTACGGAGAAGAAGATCCTGTTGTGGCGGCTGCTTCTCTTCTTGCCAGGGCAGCTTTTGTGGAAGGGATCGAAAATTTAAGCAAAATGATTGGTTTGCTTCTGCCAAAAGGGGCCAGTTCTCATGTGATTGCAGCGGGGAAAAAGGTGCTGCAGAAACATGGAAAAGAAGGATTGGGAAAAGTAGGAAAATTGCATTTCAAAACATTTGAGGCCATTTGCAATGCTTAAAACTCTCATTCTTAAAAATCTTGTCCTCATAGAAAAAACGGAAGTGGGTTTTGAAAAGGGTTTTACAACAATCACTGGTGAAACTGGTGCAGGAAAAACGGTCCTCATTGAAGCTCTTCGTCTTATTTTGGGAGAAAGAACCGATGCAAGCAAAGTGCGTAAGGGATGTGAAAAGGCTCTGATTCAAGCTTCTTTTTCGCTCAATGATTCCTCAGCCCTCCACAAGCTATTTGAGGAGACAGGTCTAACACTATCCGAAAAAGAAGACCTCATCCTCACAAGAGAGATCAGCAGCGCAGGAAAGAGCCGAGCCTATGCATGCGGGCAAATGGTTCCCATAGCTTTTTTGCAAAAAATCGCTCCTCATCTCATCGACTTTATTGGTCAGCATTCTCAGATTCAGCTCAAAAATTCTGATCAGCAAAGACAATTTCTCGATCTCTATGCCAATGTCGATCTCACCCGATTCCTCAGCTGCTGGGGAACAGAAAAAAGCCTACTCGAACGTTTTGAAAACTTGCGCACGGAAAAAGCCCAAAGCGAGCAAAAAAAAGCTCTCTTAAAAGAGCAAATTGAAGAGCTCATCGAGGCAAATTTGAAGGAAGAGGAAAATGAGGATGCTCTTTTTGAAGAGTATACTCTTCTAGCCAATGCTAGGGAGCTTTTGACCCAATCCTCTCAAGCTTTAGAAGAAGTCGATGTTGCAAGACAATGCTCCACAAAGATCCAAAATACCCTCCAAGTGATGGAGAAATACGCCTTAGACCTTAAAGAAGCCAGCAAAATGATAAAAGAAGCACAATTGCTTTTTGAAGAGATGCAGATCGCACTACAAAGCTTTCAGGCAAAACTCGAAAGTGATCCGGGGCGCCTTCTCTATTTGGAAGAGCACTTAAGGCTTCTCGATCATCTGAAGAAAAAATATGGCCAAAATCCTTTAAAACGGCGCAAGGAAATGGAAGATGAGCTTGAGGCCATCGAAAGCCTTGATGAAAAAGAAGAGGGCCTAAAAAAGGCCCTTATTGCAGCGAAGAGAGATACTGCTGCGGAAGCTAGGTTTTTGCGTGAAACACGCACAAAAGGGGCCGCTGTGCTAGAACAAAAACTGTCAATAGCTCTAAAAAAACTCAATATCCAAGCTGCTAAGATAAAAATCCAAGTTCTCCCTGCAATGCGAACCAAAACTGGAGAGGATGAAGTGATTTTCTATCTGCGCGCCAATAAGGGAGAACAAGAAGTTTCCGTGAGAGAGAGTTCAAGTGGAGGAGAGCTTTCACGTCTTCTCTTTGCGCTAAAAATAGTTTTGGCCGAAAAAGGAAGGCCAAAAACGATGGTTTTTGACGAAATCGATGCCAATGTAGGTGGAGAGACAGCTCGCCTAATCGGTGAGCAATTGAAAAAGCTCGGAATATCGCGCCAAGTGCTCTGCATCACCCACTTTCCCCAAGTTGCCCGCCAGGGGGACCATCATATCTGCGTCTCAAAAAGCGAAAACAAAGAGCGCACAGAAGGACAAATCAAGATGCTCTCAAAAAAAGAACGCGAAGTGGAGCTTCTCCGAATGTTAGGAGGGGCGATGGCCCCTTACCCACACCCATTGTAGCCAGAAGAATCATCTTTGTCTTGGTGTTTCATGGAATCCTTATCGTCATCCATCCAAGATTTAGAATCTTGCATCTGCTGCTTGCAATTGCCATGACGACTTTTTCTCATGCCATCATTTTTTTGCCCACAACCTGTCATCACTGCTAGCGACCCAATGATGGAAACTAAAACGAGTCTTTGCAAATCTTTTTTCATCTTCCTACCTTACTTATTTGTTAAATCTAAATGAACTGACGAAATAGTTATATTGCCCTTCGTCATAATTTTGAACCTCACACTCCATTGCCATCAAAAAGAGTTGGTTTTTTACCATGATCGCACGTCCTTTAAAATAGATTCCTCCAGTACGGATAAAGAAGTCGAGAGCTGGCTGGCCATCTACAAGGAGCATATCAGCAAAAAGGAGCTGGTTCCCGGGATTATTAGCGAGTATCCCATTCAAAAAGCCCTCAAGTGATGCTTGTGCAAGAGATTGATCGACAAACTCGGGATATTCGGCAATTAAGAGCATATAGACACTTTTTTTATCTTGGCTCGAAATATAGGCATCGTATTTGAGATCATATCCCGCTTCAGCGACATTCATTTTTTCAGAGATATGTTCAGGCTCGGAAGGAAATCTAAGCGTACATTTTCCCACAACAGAATGGAATTCCTTCCAATTTACATTGCTTATAACAGCGATCTCTGAATCCTTAAAAGACTGCTGTAGGTCCGCTGCCTGAGCAGGAATAAAAGGCGTGATGAGAGACGCCAGTGAAAAAACTACTAACTCTTTGTATCCTATCTTCATACTTTTTCCCCCTTACAAAATATTAAATTCTTATTATGCTCCAGGCATCCCATTGCAGGCCCAAAAGAGCCAAGTAATGACCCAGATGAGAATTCCTATCATGAAGAAGGGAATCAGAACATTGAGAACTCCTTTCCAAGCAGAAAATCCCTGAACCTCCCCAAGACCTTTAACAAGAATGATAAAGGACCAGATCGCAATCGCGGCTTGTACAACTAAAGCTCCCGTAATGAGAGTCATTTGTCCACCGACGAAATTCATTTCATCAAACTCTGAGAGAAATATGTGATCTCTGAAATTATAGATGAGAATGGCCCATACGATGATTGCAATGATATTGGGAACATTTGACCACGAAACTGCAGCTCGGACTGGAAAATAATTTGCTTTACCTCCGATCCACTTCCCTGTCCAATAGACAAGGGCACTAGCAATTGTGAGTCCGAGCATCCCCACGAATGTAGCGAGTACAAGAGCGACAATCACAATCCCAACGATGTTGAACTGCTCTCCCACAGAGAGGTTTTGCGCCATATGTAGGAGCATAGGAAGTCCATAAATAAAAGAGAGAATCACGAATCGGTATTTGGGATTGAATCTGACGACTTTTTTCAGCGTTTCTCTTGGTTTTATCCAGATGTGTGTCCATGGATTCACCCCTAGTGTTTTTTTTGCCATTACGAACCTCCAAAAATCTATCTCTAGTTAAATTTATTCTATCTCGAACAATTTAACTGATCAAGTAAATTAAAATAAAAAACTATGGGGAAATATAATTAACTTAAAACAAACCACATTGAATAAACTAAAAGGAAGTCTTTTTTGAAGAACTTGTTAAGAGGGTGTATGCGAATTCATTCCGCTGCCAACAAAAGCCAAGATTTTTTCCTAGAAGGGCCTTCTGGAGACCGGAGCAAGCTCATGTGAGCTTGTGCAGGTCGAAGAAGGTTCTTATAGGGGAAAAGATCGCTTCTAGTATCGGCGGAATGATTTTTTAAACAC
>JAAKFC010000097.1 GCA_011065225.1 Chlamydiota bacterium | reverse complement strand
TCAAAAGCTGTTTCGGTTGTGAGGTGGGGGCTCATTAGGGTTTTGATCATCCCGCGAAAGGATGCCATGTGGATGGAACTTGTGAGTGTGCTCGAAGTGGTATGTGCGAGAATAATGGCCATGGTGTTGTTAGCGAATTTGAAAAAATCGAGATAGAAGCCAAACTGATTAGGCTCTCTTTCTTTGGCAATCCCAATGTCAAATTGGGGCCACTTGGGTTTTTCGAAGGTGGAGAGAGTGGCTTCCACTTTTTGGATGATTTCCATTTGTTCGATCACTTGATCGGTTCCGGTTCGTTCATGTTCGATTTCGGGTGACTTGTAGTAGTCGGTCAGGTCGGTGATGAATTCTACAGAGTCTTGATAGCGCTCAGAAGGGGAAACGGCGAGTGCTTTACCTACGATCTTCTGCAGGCCAGCGGGGAGTAGGGAGAGGTTGATCATTCCATAGCTGAGTTTGCCGAGGACGAGTTCGTAGGTGATGACACCGAGAGCAAAA
Source organism: Chlamydiota bacterium (assembly GCA_011065225.1). Classification (GTDB taxonomy): domain Bacteria; phylum Chlamydiota; class Chlamydiia; order Chlamydiales; family Rhabdochlamydiaceae; genus Sacchariniichlamydia. Next base: position 5,350 of record JAAKFC010000097.1, on the reverse strand, counting down.
ATATCGGAAGAAAAGGAAACATTGGCTGGGTTTTCTTTTTGCTCAGGACTCATGTAGCTGGGTGTACCAATGATTTTGTGGGTGATGCGTGGCTCTTCTTCATGCAGTTGAGCAATGCCAAAGTCGATCACTTTTATCTCGCCATCTTCGGCAATGAGAATATTTTCGGGCTTGAGGTCACGGTGGATGACGCCATGGGTATGGAGATGGCAGAGGGCATAGGAAATTTGGAGGATGATATCGAGGCAGCGCTTGAGTGAGAAGGACTGCTGCATGAGGAATTGCCGCAAGGAGACGCCGCGGATGAATTCCATGGCGATATAGAGTCCTTCTTCCCATTTGCCATGATCGTACAGTTTGACAATATTGGGATGGTCGGCAAGGGAAATGATTTTTGCTTCCCAGAGGAAGTGGTCGACCATTTCGGGATGATTCATATATTCGGGTGAGAGTACTTTGATGACTCGGGGTTCTTTGGTCTCGGGATCAAAACCTAGATAGAGTAGGCTCATCCCCCCCTTTGCAAGGAGGGTTTCGATTTTATAGGGGCCAATTTTTTCAGGTATTACAAGGGTTTCTCCCTCTTTTTCTTCAAAAGTGGGAAGGGTTGGTTGTTTGTAGAATTTCCCTTCACCTTCAGCCAAATTATTCTCCGAGTTTGAGAATTTTAACCCCGAGTGCTTCGCCGAGGTTAACGAGCTCGCCTTTTGCGATTCTCTTGCCACCCACGGTGAGATAGACGTCAGGCTGCGGGCTGAGCCCTAGCTCTAGCACATTACCAGGCTTAAGCTGTGTCACTTTTTCGAGCGGCATTTGGAGTCTTCCCACTTCTACTGTGATTTGGATGGGGATCTTTCCTGAAGGAAGGACTTTTTCTTCTCCTCCATTTTGGGGCGCCCAAAGGGGTTTTTCTTCCGCTCCTTCTTCTGCTGGTTCTGGAGGAGGAGTTGTTTCTTCTTTTTCTGTTTCTTCTTCTTTTTCTGTCATAGAACTGGCCTCTTGGATCAAAGCATATTCGAGAATTTTACATTCGCCCTCTTTGATGCGCACATCGAAAAGGGGGGTGTCTCCTAGAGCGAGAATCGCAGTTCCACGATTTCCTTTGATGTCATAGGTGCATCTTTCAAGGAGAATGAAATCGCCAATGGCGATTTTTTCGCACTCTTCAGACGAAAGGGTTGTACTTCCCACTTGGAGATGTAGGGATAAGGGAAGTGTGGAAAAACTTGAGTCGGAGAGCAGTGGCGGCTTTTCCATCGTGAAATGGGATTTGAAGCTGGCTCTTGTCTCGCGTGGAATGAGGAGGCGACCCCAAAGGGTTTCTCCATCGAGTTCAATTGCTATATCAATGGAAAGAGCTCCTTCTTCTGGAAGGGGAGTTTCTTCATGCAAAGCTGCAACGAGATTTCCATATGGATTGAGTGTGTTGAAGGCTTCCAAAACATTTAGGAAAACGTAAGTGAGAAAACTCTCTTGCAGGGTGGGATCGGAAAGGCCTTTGCCTTTTTGCTTAAGCAAAAGCTCGAGCACTTTTGCATGGGTGTTTTGGGGCATGACCCAAAAAAAAGTGCCGGGAAGAGGAGAGAGGGCAAAAGATTGGATGGAAGGGGATTTGCCCAGACCTTTTAGAAGAGCCTCATTTTCAAGCCACTCGGTTTTGTGCATGGAGATTTTAACGCTTTTTATTTCGAGTGCAGAAGTGAGAGCTTTTGAAAACTCTTCAAAGGGAAAGGGGGGAGGCGAGCCGAAGAGGGGGATTTCGACCATCTCGAGAGCAGCTCCTTCTAAGGTTTTAAGAAAAAGGGGTTCTGTCATTGGGGATTATCCTTTTCTTTTTCTAAATCGCGCTCAACGGGGGGGATGGCATGTTTTTCATCCTCTGTGAGAAGGCTCGTATCGAGCCGGTGCACTCCAAAGCCAAACTTGCCGTTCTGAAGAGAATTTACGAGTTCGTGTGCGTGAGCCTCGAAAATGGCAAGGGCTTTTCCATCTGCAAAGAAATGGATGTTGAAAATTTTTGGGGCTGTGCTGTACTCGGTGATGGTGATTTTTGCTCCATGGAAAATCGAGGAAGAAAAAGCATCGCTATCAAGAAAAAACGTGGTCTCTTGGATCCCTTCGCGGTGGATATGCAAAAGAGTATCGACCATTTTGTGATACAATTGCATCACCTGGGCAGAAGGATCGATTTTGAGAGAACCAGCCGCTTCGACTACTTGCTGCATTGTAGGGATCTCTTGAAAGGGTCCTGCAGCACCCATTTGGGCTTCTTGTTTTTGCTTGGAAAGCATTTCTTTTAAGGCAGAAAGGGATCCCTCTTGGAGTTTTTTGGAAAGAGTTCGTCGTTTTTCTTCTTTAGGAAAAGGAGAGGGGCGCCTCGAGGGCTTCTTTTCCACATTTATTTTGTGATTTTGTATTTCGAGTATTTTTGATAGCATTTTATGCCCCTTTTTTTCGTTTGATTTGGCGTGCTTTTTTTCGCTTAGCTTCACCTGTTGGTGGTAAATATCCTGTGTCAATCCGGTTCACTTTGAAATTATAGTTCCCAGCCTGAAAAGCTGCCACTAAATCCTCTGCATTGGTAGAAAAGAGATTGACTGCTTTTTGGTTCCCGAGCAGCTTGATGTTGAAGACTTTGGGGGCTGTAGAAAATTCTGTGATCACAATTTGTGCTCCATAGAAAACGGATTCAGCAAATTTTGGATTGTCCAAATTGAGGGTTGTTTCCGTGATCCCTGATGCGTGCATGACAGTCATTACCCCAACCATCCGGTCAAAGAGCTGTTGCACTTGGAGAGAGAGGTGAGCAAAAGGAGCGACAAGGGGTGCGGGGGTAGGCCCTACTGGAGGAGCTGCAGGTGGCTGCGCGGTAGTAGCGGGCGGAAGAGACGGGGGAGGTGCCTTAATTTTTTTGGCTTCTTTTTCTTTTTTCTCGGGTTCTTTGATTGCTTCCCATGCTCCTTTTGGAAGAGGTTCTGGGGGCAGGGGGAGAGCTTCTTGTGTCACTTTTTGTTTTTTCTTAGGCGGTTCGATTTTTTCCTTAGGCTCGCCTTTTTTCAAAAGGGCTTCAGCTTCTTTTTCCAGTTTTTTTGCTGGAGTGAGTGGAGGAGTCTCCATCTTGGCTTTTTTCGCTTTTTTCAGTTTCTGAGTTGGCTCTAAAGGAGCTTTTCTCTTTCTTTCTACTTTCTTTTTATGTTCAGGAGGAATCGGTGGCGCTTCTTCTAAAGGCATGGGTTCCGGATAGAATGGAGGTGGTTCTGAAGGAGGCAGAGGACCCGCCTTTGCACCTTCGCCCACTTGAGGGCCTCTTCCTGCTTTGGGCTCATAGATGGATGGTTCTTTTGGTTTTGCTTCGAGTCCCTGACCAGGAGCGCTCGTCTGCTTGACACGCTCCTCTTCTTCTTCTTGCGCCTTGGGCTTTTTCTTCTTTTGCTGTTCGGCGTCCGTTTTACCGACTTTGCCCCATTTTTCTCGAATCTCTTCTAAGTCGCTCTCTTTTTTCTTAGCCTTTTCTGGCTCGGGCTGACTTATATTTCCTTTGACCTTATTCACGTCTGCCATCACTTCCTCTTTTTCTTGCGTTTTTCCATGATAAAACGAGCCCCTCCAATCTCGTCGGCTTCGATTGCTTCTTCTTTTTCCATCTCGCGGTGTATCTCATGTTTCCATTCTTTTTTGTGTTCTTTCAACTTTTCGACATCGCGTTGGCGCTTCAACATTTGTTTGCGTGCTGTTTCGACTTCCTCTTCGGCTTTCTCTACCTGCTTTTGTTGGTCTTGCACCTTCTTTTCATGTTGTTTCAATTTTTCATTAACAAGTTTTAAATAGATGCGCATATCTTCGATCTTGTCAGTTCGCTCTCCCTCATCGAGAGCGCCACGCAGCTGCTCCAGTTTGTCGATTTTGTGTTTTTTTGCTTTGTCTCGCGCCTCTTCAACTTTGCGCAATTTTTCTTCTTCCTCGGCGAGTTTTTCTTTCTTTTCTCTGAGGATTCGCTCGGCCTCTTCGAGCTTTTTCTTCTTTATAAAGGCGAGTTGCTCTAGAGGATATTTTTTTCCCATTAGCGGAATAAGGCTTTTAGCTGCTGCAATGTTTCTTTAAATGAGGATTTTTCCTCGACCATTTGCTTCAAAAAGCGGTTGACCGGATCGATGTATTTGATTGCAAAATCTGCTTGTTTATCTGAACCGGGTTTATATTCTCCAATGCGGATCAAAAGTTCATTTTTCTTATAGTGGGAGAGCACTTCGCGTACCTTTCCAATCAATGCGAGATGTTCTTTGTCGACAATGTGGGTCAAGACCCGGCTGATTGAGGCGAGAACATCAATGGGAGGGTAGTGATATTGCCTTGCGAGTTCATTCGAGAGGATGATATGACCGTCGAGGATGGATTTCGTTTCATCAGAGACTGGCTCGGTGATGTCATCACCTGCGACCAAAATCGTGTAAAAGGCAGTCATGAAGCCCTTCTCGGAATTTCCCGAGCGTTCGAGTAGGCGCGGCAATGTGGCAAATACCGACGGGGTAAAACCGGCCCGCGCAGGGGGCTCTCCGGCAGCAAGGCCCACCTCGCGCAGTGCTCGCGCGTAGCGGGTAATCGAATCCATCATTAGGATGACTGTTTTGCCCTGGCTGCGGAAATACTCAGCAATTGCCGTACCGACATAAGCGGCATTGATCCGCAGCTGAGCCGCCTGATCAGAAGTGGATACAATGACAACTGAGCGTTTCATGCCCTCTTCACCTAGGTCATTGATCAAAAACTCACGCACCTCACGACCACGCTCGCCAATCAAGGTGATGACGTTAACATCGGCGACCGCGTTGCGGGCAATCATCCCGAGAAGGGTCGATTTTCCCACACCGGCACCCGCAAAGATACCCATCCGCTGTCCTTTGCCAACCGTCAGAATACCATCGATAGCGCGCACTCCCGTTTCAAGATGCTCTTCAATGAGTTGTCGCTTTAGCGGATCGGGAGGAGATTGGATAACTGGATATGTTTCATCGAGTTCAAGAGGCCCTTTTTCTTCGACATCAATGGGGTCGCCATAGCCATTGAGAACTCTTCCAAGAAGATTTTTACCCACCTTGATGTGCATGGACATGCGTAGCGGGATGACCTCTGAAGAGGGACCAATCCCAGACATTTCCCCAAGCGGCGAAAGGTAGACCTCTTCTTTCGTGAACCCGACTATTTCAGCCATCAAAGGAGAAGACCCATCACGCTTGATCATGCAGATCTCGCTCATCTTCACTTCGGGAATGACCGCTTTGATCAGCATGCCGACCACTTCGGTAATCCGTCCGTGAACAGTAGTGAGTTCAATCTCATCGAGATGAGAAAT
>JAAKFC010000096.1 GCA_011065225.1 Chlamydiota bacterium | reverse complement strand
TGGGCTTGTCTTTTACAAAGACTAGCATCCGAAGCGCATCAGTCGTTTTATTTGCCATCGTGCAGATTTTGTAAAAGTCCGCGGGTGGCATGCTTTTCAAGATTGCATCTAAATCTTCAGGAGTCTCATCGAAATTATGGTAAGTGCTGAGAGTTTGTCCAGTGGAAAGAGTCGACCTACCATTTTCTGTTGTGATCACAAATCCTTCCGAGATTGTGATGTCTGTCTCCAAAAGGTCTTTGCGCAGCTCGATTCCATCACAAAAAGACTGAGCCAACTTTATTTGGCTTTTCGTTGTTTCTAAATCTGGACCTGTGATACAACCAATAAGCATCAGATTATTTTAATTTTTATGGAGAAAGAACTCAAACTAAAAACCCATTGGAAATCGCAAGTTACTCGCATCCACTTTGGGATGAATGCTGTCTTTGAAACAAAACTGCCCGAGCTTTTAGAAAAGGAAACTCGTAAATGTGTGATCTTTGTCGACTCCAACATTGAAAAGCTCTATATGACACAACTGGAAAAGCTTGACTGCAAGATATTTTCCTTTCCTGCAGGAGAAGCCTCTAAAAGCCGCGAAACAAAGAGTATGCTGGAAGATCATCTTCTCTCCCATAATTTTGGGCGCGATTCACTCGTGATTGGCATGGGAGGTGGTGTTGTCAATGACCTTTCTGGATTTTTGGCCTCAACCTATTGCCGCGGGATTCCCCATATCCAAATTCCCACTTCTCTCTTGGCCATGGTCGATGCAGCAATTGGGGGAAAAACGTCTGTCAACACCCCCTATGGGAAAAATATGATTGGCAGTTTTTCCCCACCACGAGAAGTATGGATTGATGGAGGATTTCTTCGTACTCTTCCAAAAAAACAGTGGACAAATGGCATTGTTGAAGTCATCAAAGCAGGTCTCATTGCCTCTCCTTCCCTCATTCGCTCTAGGCTTAAAGACCATCAGAAATGGGAGCAGCAAGATCTCACTTTCATCATGGATCGGATCTTTGAAAGTGTCTCCATTAAACTCGATATTGTTGAAAAAGACCCAGAAGAAGAAAAGGGTTTGCGCCGTATTCTCAACTTGGGACATACCTTCGGCCATGCTCTTGAAACTCTCGAAGATTTTCAAATGAACCATGGCATTGCAGTTGCTATCGGGATTTTGATCTCCTGCTTCATTAGTAATAAGATGGGTTTGCTCTCAAAAAGTGCTTTTGAAGAAATTGAAGAGATTTTTCGTCTCTATCAGATTCCACTTCGCCTTGACAAACAACATAGTATCGATGATTTTATGGCCACCCTTGTATTGGATAAAAAAGCAGTGCAATCTTCTCCGCGCATTGTCCTTTTAAAATCGATTGGTGAAGTGGCTTCTTTTAATGGAGAATATTGCACAGAAGTAGAATTTCCTCTTTTGGAAGAGGCGATTTTCTGGATGCATGAGAGGTTTTCGCATGAATGATTGGATGATTCATCCTAGTGCTCTTTCGGGTAAAATAAAAATTCCACCATCTAAATCACATTCAGCGCGAGCGATTTTATTTTCGATGTTAGGAGATGGAACGAGCCGGATAGAAAATATCCTGGATTCCCCAGATTGTATAGCAATGCTGGATGCTATTTCCCTTTTTGGTGCAAAGATAAAAAAGACCGGCGCATCATTCGAAATTGAAGGACATTTTCAACCGACAATCGATGTAATTGATGCAGGGAATTCCGGACAGGTCTTGCGCTTCATCGGTGCAATGAGTGCTCTTCTTCCTTCTTATACAATGATTGCGGGAGATGCATCGATCCGAATGCGCCGTCCCATTAAGGGTCTCCTCGGTGCATTGAGGCAACTCGGTGCAATCGCTGAAAGCGCGCGCGGGGATGGCTATGCCCCCATCACTGTCCGCGGACCTATTCATCCCGGAACTTGCAAGCTAAGTGGAGAGGATTCCCAACCCGTTTCAGCTCTTTTGATGGCCACTTCTTTCCTCGATGGTCCTTCAGAAATTATCGTCGAAAATCCCGGAGAAACTCCTTGGATCGAACTCACACTCGATTGGCTCCACCGCCTGGGGGCAGGTATAAGCCATCAGGATTATTGCCATTACCATGTGAAGGGAGGTCTCAGCTATAGCGGTTTTACCTATACCGTGCCAGGGGATTTCAGCACAGCCGCTTTTCCCATAGCAGCAGCTCTCATCACTCACTCTTATTTGGAGTTAGAAGGACTCGATCCAAACGATATACAGGGAGACAAAGAGCTCATTGAAATTCTTAAAAGAATGGGAGCACGCATTTCTTGGGAAGAAAAGCGCCTCATCATTGAACCGAGCCATCTCCAAGGACTTTTCATCGACATCAACACCTGCATTGATGCCCTGCCAATACTCGCAGTCATAGGATGTTTTGCTGAAGGGATTACCACCCTCTATAACGGAGAAATTGCCCGGGCAAAAGAATCAGATCGGATTGCTGTCATTTGCTTTGAGCTGAAAAAAATGGGCGCTGATATTGAAGAACAGCCTGATGGACTGATCGTCAAAACGAGCGAACTGAAAGGCGCACATGTAGGGAGCCATCACGACCACCGGATCGCCCTTTCTCTTGCCGTTGCAGCACTTGCAGCAAAAGGAACCTCTGTGATTAAGGGAGCAGACTGCGCTCGTAAGACCTATCCAACCTTCGCAAGCGATTTCCAAACAATCGGAGCAGAAATTGAACTGGATCTTATTCGGGTTTAAAGGAGCTGGCAAAACCTATTATGGAAGCCGCTTGGGCCTTCCCTTCATCGACACCGATGAACTGATCAAAGAAAAAGAGGGAATACTTCCAAGAGAAATCGTCTTGAAAAAAGGAGAGCCTTATTTTCGGTATGTCGAAAGAGAAATCATCACCTCTCTTTCTTTTTCGGGAACGGTCATTTCTGCTGGCAGTGGTGCCGTTCTCGATGTGAAAAATCTCTCACATTTGCAACAACTAGGAAGGATGCTCTATCTGAAGTGCCCAAAGGCAACTTTGAAAAAACGGATGCTCACTCCTCCCCTACCCAGTTACTTCGACCCAAATGATCCCGAAGAAAGTTTTGAGGAAATGTACTCTACAAGAAAACCGATATATGAAACAATTCCTTCCACATGGATTGAATTAGACGATAAAACAGAAAAAGAAGTTTTAGAGGCACTATGGCAAGCAATCAATTTGGACAAATCTTTCGCATCACAACATGGGGAGAATCGCACGGCAAAGCCATTGGTGTAGTCATTGATGGTTGCCCAGCAGGCTTGTTTATTTCTGAAGAAGAAATCAATCTAGAACTTATTCTTCGCCGTCCTGGATACAATGCCCTCACCTCCCCTCGCAAAGAGGAAGACAAAGCGGAAATCTATTCCGGCGTTTTTGAAGGGCGAACAACTGGCGCCCCCATCTCGATCATCATCCCCAACCAAAATGCCGATCCCAGCAAATATGAGCCAATCAAAGATCTTCTCCGTCCCGGTCATGCCAATTTCACCTATGGGGAAAAATATGGCCACTTTGACTACCGCGGTGGCGGACGGGCTTCTGCCCGCGAAACAGCTCCGCGCGTTGCAGCAGGAGCCATAGCAAAAAAACTCTTGATGGAATTTGGGATTCAAATTGCAGCCTTTGTTGCCCAGATTGGAGAAGTGAAGACAATCGAACCAGAACATGAAGAAATTGACTCATTACGCGAAGAGACACTAAAAAGTCCTGTTTTCTGCCCAGACAAAGAAGCCGAAAGAGAGATCATCGCCCTCATCGAAAAAGCTAAAGAAGAAGGAGATTCCCTCGGAGCCATCATTGAGCTGCGTGCAGAAGGACTCATGCCCGTTCTTGGCGACCCCACTTATGAAAAGCTCGACGCCAACCTCGCAAAGGCAATGCTCTCTATTCCCGCATGCAAAGGAATCGAATTTGGTGCTGGCTTTGCAGCAGCCAACATGAAGGGATCAGAACACAACGACCTCTTCCAACGCAACATCGAAGGAAACGTCATCACCAAAACAAATCACGCAGGAGGAGTTTTAGGTGGGATTTCCTCAGGAATGCCCCTTGTGCTGCGCTGTGTTTTCAAACCCACCTCGTCGATTCGCAAAACGCAAACAACACTAAATAAGAAAGGACAAAAGGCCGATCTGACCCTTCCTGAAGGCTCAAAACATGATCCTTGTGTTGCCATCCGCGCCGTTCCCATAGTTGAAGCCATGACGGCACTTGTTTTAGCTGACGCTTTTTTAATGAACCGCTCTGCCAGAATTACCCGCGAAAGTGCAAAATCTTATTCGTCTTAAGATGTGAAAAGCTAAGAGCTACCGCCCGGAGTTGGAAGCTTTTCCCCGTGTCTTCAGGAATGCCATATTTAGGATCACCGACAATCGGATATCCAAAATGAGCTGCTTGCACTCGAATTTGATGCTTGCGTCCCGATTCGAGCTTCAGCTTTAGCAATGAACAGTTTCCTCTTTTTTTGATCGTCTCAAAATGGGTCACCGCTTCTTTTCCATGGCTTGTCACGTGAACCTTCATGCGCGCATCTTCTTCTAAAAAACAACGCCACGTTCCACTATTTGGATGTCCATGGACAAGTGCGCGATATTCGCGCTCCATTGTCCGCTTTTCAAGCTGCTCTTTGAGATGGTCTCTTGCTTCCTTAGTATAGGCAAAAACGAGCAAGCCAGATGACTCCTGATCAAGACGATGAATCGGATAGACCATTCTGTTGTGAAAACGGTGCTTTAAAAGGGCATGCACAGTTTTTTCTTTTTCAAGATCGGTTGCAACAGAGAGAAGTCCTTTCGGCTTATCAATGACGACAAGGTCTTCATCTTCATAAAGAATTTTCAAGTCTTCTTGTACATATTTGGGTTTTGCACCAACGGTTACCTCTTGTCCGTCTTTCACCATTTGATTGACATGTTTGGGGGCTTTTCCATCCACAAGGACGCGACCTTTTTCCACCCATGACCTAAGGCGATTTTTGGAACTTTCTGGTGCAAGCTCTTGCAAGAGCTCAAGCAAAGAGATTTTTTTAGAAGATTTGATTTGCATATAGCCAGTATAGTCGATTACACTATAGAAAACCACATTCAAGAGGAGTTTTGTGTCTTATGGAAAGCAATCGTGAAAAAGTCAGTTATTGCATTGGTCTTGAAGCAGGCAAAAACATCAAAGGGCAGTTTAAAGACGTTGATGATGAACTACTAAAAAAAGGTTTTGCAGACGCCCTTGCAGACAAAACTCCCCCTCTTGAACGAGATGAAATCCAAAAGATTCTTAAAGCCTTACAACAACAGATCCAAGAGCAACAAAAGGTATTTGTCGAGCAAGTAGCCCAAAAAAATAAAGCGGAAGGTGAAGAATTTTTAGAAGAAAATAAAGTCAAAGAAGGAATCACCACCCTTCCCAGTGGACTGCAATATAAAGTTCTCAATTCTGGAACAGGCGCATCTCCCAGTATGCATGAGGAAGTGACCGTTCATTACCGCGGCGCACTCATCGATGGAACTGTGTTCGACAGCACTTATGAGCGTGATGAACCGCAAAAATTTCCTATCAGCCGCGTGATTTCTGGCTGGTCAGAAGCCCTCAAAATGATGAAAGTGGGTGATAAGTGGGAGCTCACGATTCCCTCCTATCTCGCGTATGGAGAAACTGGCTATGGCCCCCAAATCCAGCCTAATGCCACTCTTGTCTTTGAAATGGAACTTCTAAAGATCAACTAATTGAATTTCTGCATGGCGACGTTTTTTCCAAAAGATGTCACCATAATGATAACAAAGTTGCGCATCCTTTTTGATTGGCTTTAGAGCAACAAAAATGATGTGCATCAATTCTTCGACATAGACAGAAAGCGATTCCACATTGGGATCCTCGCTGTGGTTGATG
>JAAKFC010000095.1 GCA_011065225.1 Chlamydiota bacterium | reverse complement strand
CACAAAACATAAAGGCTTTTATAAAAACATTTTCTTTTGATAATTTTATGACCCACTCAACACAATTGGGTGGAAGAATGTTTATTTTTCTCAATTCTATTTTCTTAGGAGCGAAACAGGTAGCTCTTATTCTTATTGATTATGCCATCCGCATAACCGATCTTTTTTTCCAATGTATTTTGGCTACTTCGAAATTTGAAGTATTGGGGTACCTGCGAGAGATTGTCCATGATGCTCGAATGAAAGTCCGTAATAAATTTAAAGACCTTGCTATGAACGCAATTCAAAAGCGTGAATGTAGGATCAGAAGAGAAATTGTCGCCAATGTTGCAGATTTTACGACTCGGTACGTTGTGTCTCTTGTCAATCGAGTTGTAATAAAAACAGGCTTAGGACTAGCTGCTTATTCTTGCTTTGAAAAAGCCCTGCAGAGTTCAATTCCAGTTCATACACTTGCACTACAGACTTTAGCGGGAGTATCTACTGTTTATCTTCTTTGGAAAAATATCTATGAGCCTTATTTAGATGAATATTATCAGGCATATAAAAAGGAATTCGATCCCTCTCAATGCACCATGAAAGAATTCCTTGATCGCTATTACTTAGGGTATCTTTACTTCCCATTGGAAGGAGTGTCAAATTTCTTTCAAATGGCAGAATAGATTTAGTTATATTGTATAACTCTCTAGGAATTGAAATCCTAAACCTTGACTTGGAGCCCCCAGAGTTTTTTTGCGAAAGACGATCCTTTGGTCGTCCTCGTCCAGCGACTTCGTCGTCTTGAGCTGACTTCGAGGCTGTGAAAAAATATCGGATGATCGCTTTTGGGCGCTTTCATCGCCGAAACCCATCGTTTCCAAGTCGTCTACTCTATTGAGTATGCCAACTTGGAAACGATGGGTTTCGACACCAAAATCACCTCAAAATCGATTTGATCCTCTATTTTTTCACAACCTCCGGCTGCGGCAAATCACCCCTCTTTCGTGGGTCCGTACATTCGTACTGTCCCCACATCAAACGGGGCAATTTTCCTTTGCCATAGCAGCCGCGGGCTGCTCGCGGCTCAAAAAAGGTCTTCGCCCTTTTTGTGTCCCGAGCAGGGCCTATCTATTGACTTTTAGAGTTTTTCTAAGTAAATTTGTCTGATTAATTGTGCCCAGGTGGTGAAATGGTAGACACGCCAGATTTAGGATCTGGTGCCGCAAGGTGTGGAGGTTCGAGTCCTCTCCTGGGCAATTTATTGATCTGGAAGCAATCCAATAGTTTGGATTGCGTGAGGGACTCGAAGGGCGAGGCATGTCTGAGCTTTGCGAAGACGCCGTCAGCCCCGGCCCGGAGGGGAGTCCTCTCCTGGGCAATTTATTGATCTGGAAGCAAGCCAATAATTTGGATTGCGTGAGGGACTCGAAGGGCGAGGCATGTCTGAGCTTCGCGAAGACGCCGTCAGCCCCGGCCCGGAGGGGAGTCCTCTCTTGGGTTTTGCTTAAACAAAACAAAAATAGGCCCTGCTCAAGACGCGAAAGCGCCGGACGCGACAACTGGAGTTTGTCGCGCAAAAAACCTATAGAGGTCCGCTCTAAGAATTTATTTTTAGTTTTTTCCCCCCAACTACTTAAGGACTATCTGGTGTATATACTGGGCTGATTTGATAGCCCATCTCTTTGACAGCAAAAATGATTGTGGCAATAGACTCCCAATTAGCACTTTTATCAATATGAAGGAGAACTTTCGTTTTGGATTTGTCTTCGGGAAGAAGCCCCATTTCTTGTTGCTTGAGGAGTTCATGTTTAACAGCAGCTATTCCATCGAGAAGAAACTCATTAAATTCAGTGACCCATTTGTATTGTCCCACATTATTGATGCTTAAAAGGACGGTATATCCAGGCTGTGCTTCAGTCATTGTGGGAGGTGGGGCCTTGCTATCCATTTTGACAAGGTTGACCTCGCTATCATAAAGGGAGGTTCTCGTCACAGCCAGAACGGCAAAGACGGCCAAAATGAGAAAAAGGAAGTCGACCATTGGCGCGAGGTTCATACTTTTGCTGGTCTTGAGCTCATCATCAGGAATCATGGTGCTCATCTCATTTCTCCAAATAATTGGGTCCACGGGTGTCGATCAGCGCTCCAAAGACCTGGGCTTCATTCTCGACATTTGCCAATATGCGGACGAGGCGATATTTCGCAATGGAGTAAAGAATCATTGCCAAAATTGCAACGCCAAGACCTGCCACGGTGGTTCCTACAGAGATTCCTAATCCGTCAAAAAGCAGAGATACGCTTTCGATAGATCGATTGAGATCATAGAAGGCGTAAAACATCCCGAGAACGGTGCCTAAAAGACCAATCATGGGAGCAATGATTGCGATTTCGTTCAAGATATTGATCCTTTGCCAGAAAGACACTGTACTTCTCTTTCCTTCAGCTTTCATGGTGTCGACCATTACACTGAGGCCATATCTGCGAGCGAGGATGCCCGAAGCAAGCATTTTGCAAAAAAAATGCTTTTGCTTCACACACAGATCCAACGCCTCGTCGAATTGATTGCTGATCAGTTTGGTGCGCAGATCTTTAATGAGTTTGGGAGGCAAAAATTCAATAGATCGAATGGTGAGCATACTGTAGAGCCAAACACAAACTGAAATGGTGGAAAGAAGAAAAAGAAGGGAATAGATGATCGGGGAGCCAGAAAAAACTTGTTTGAGGTTGATCTCGATGTTATGGGCTGTCTTTGCTGTTTCCTCTTTGATGGTATCAATTAAAGGAGCATTTGTGACGACCATAGGCTCTTCTTCCGCAACAATTTTGTCTACTTGAATAGCAATGGAATTGTTCTCTATTTCTTGGACTTGCATTTTTTTAGGCGCATTTTTAACTGGTAGGGGAGCCGTATTCTTTTCGATTTCTGGCTCGATGAATTCTTCTTCGCCTAAGATTTCATCTAGCTCATCGTAATTTTCCATGCCAATTTGTGTGTCGAGGTCGGTTTCATCAAATCCTTCCTCTTCGAGCATGGCCTCGATTTCGCTATCGAGGGTGAGCATTTCTTCTTCGTTGGCAAAGGTTTCGTCATAATCGAGAGCCTGAAGGCTGGAAAAGCAGAAAAGACTCATAATCGCCAGTGTGATCCATCTCATGATGATCCTCTTTGGGTAGATATCATTGAAATTTTTACCTTAGCAATTCAAGTAGAAATAGTTCAACTAATTCTAGCAAATCGTCTATAATTGTCTCCTATGCGGCCTAAAAATTTAAAATTTCCTTTCACATGGGAAGAGAGAGAACCTCTGTTTTACAAAGGGATTCTCATTGTCCCACAATATTATGATCGACATGAAGAGTGGGAAGCTCCAAAAAATCTTTTTCCAAGTCACCATCCGATTTGTATCGAATATTGCTCAGGCAATGGTCATTGGGTCATAGAAAAAGCAAAAAAAAATCCTTTGCAATATTGGATTGCCGTGGAAATGCAATTTGATCGTGTCCGAAAAATCTGGTCGAAAATGCACAATCAGGCAATCGAAAATCTTCTTGTTGTCTGTGGGGAGGCAGAGACTTTTACAAAATATTATTTGTCGGGTAAATCCATTGATGAGATCTACGTCAATTTCCCTGACCCTTGGCCGAAAGATCGACATGCAAAACATCGGCTGATTCAAAAATCTTTTGTAGATGAGCTTGCTCGTGTAATCAAAGGGGAAGGAATGGTCACTTATGTGACTGATGACGCTCCGTATAGTACTCAGATGATCGAAGTGATGCTTGCTCATCCCAAATGGAAAAATCACTTTCCAAAGCCTTATTATGTGCAGGATTGGGAAGATTATGGCAGTTCTTGGTTTAAAGAGTTATGGCACGAAAAAGGACGCGATTTTTTTTATATGCAATTTAGGAAAATATGCAGCTGACTTTACTTGATGCTCGTCCTTCAAGTGATTTAGCATGGGAAAATGTCTCCTTTAAAGGTATTTTTTATCTCGACTTTGGCGGTTTTGACCTTTTTGATGAGGCAAAGTTCAATGCCAACATGCTCGCTGTAGAAGAATTTGCAAAGCGTTTCCCAAATGCCGAAAAAGTGATTTTAGCCTGGACAAATGGGCAGATGGAGGATCCACAAATTTTTTCCGATTATTTGCATCGTTTAGCATCAGCGCTTCCTGATATAACGACTCCTGTTCTTTTGTGTGATATTACAAAAGAGCAGAAAATGGAAGATCTTGTTATCCCTTTTTGCAAGCGCCGCTTTGCGCATTTTGAGCTGCTTTTTTCAGATCAAAGGATTCCTATTGAAGGGGATGAATCAGTCATTGTAGTACTTCCTCAAGATGAGCAATATGATTCAGTGCTTTTTGGGGCGCTTTTTGCAAGTCTTGACGTGGAATTCAAGTGCATACCAGAGGAACTTCTCAATGAACATTGGGGAGGGGTGGATGTTTTGGTTGTGGAACCAAATAGCTTAGGAGAGGTGGGGAAAAGGATGTTACTGGGTTTTGAGGCTGCAGGTGGAAAAGTAAGGGCCAAGTCTTTCGACTTGACCCCTGCAACTTCGGAGTAGAGGGATTTGAACCCCCGACCCACTGCTCCCAAAGCAGTTGCGCTAGCCAAACTGCGCCATACTCCGTTTTGCGGAAAATCAGTATAATTTCCTAAGCCTTTTAGAACAAGGTGTGCATACCCAAGTAAGCCAAAACTCGGTTTTTGGCTGCCATGAACCTATCCAACTAAAATCTCTGAGAGAATTCAAAGAGAATGTGCTCAGATTTATCAATCATGAATGAAGGCAATATTAAATTAATATTGCCAAGTGAATGACAGATAAAGATGAGTGCATTCTCGAAGAAGGCTCCAGAGATTTTAGTTGGATAGGTTCATAGCATCGCTACCTTTTCGGTCCTCTCCATCGGCCCTATCCATTCGAATAGGGCCTGCTTCGAGGATCGAAAATCTAGCGCGCTCTGTTTGCCAAATTTCCGAGTTTTGACTTACTTGGGTATGTTCAAAAAATCTTGACTATGTCATTTTGAAGGTATGAAGAAATTCACAGAACTTTCAGCCTATAATAAGCTCAAGGAGCTTTCCGAAAATCCCATTGATTTAACCGCTAAAGGAATATTTACTCCTAAAAGAATCGACCAGATGATTGTGGAAGGGGGCGGTCTCAAACTCTTTTACTCGTCAGAAAGGGTGGATGAATCAGTTCTTGAAGCTCTTTTCCAGCTTGCAGAAGAGGCGGATGTCATTTCTAAGATGGAATGTATGCAAGCTGGCGAGAAGATCAATAAGATCGAAGGGGTGGAAAGTGAAAATCGGGCTGTTTTGCATACGGCAATGCGCGACTTTTTTGATCAACGTGAGGTTCGCGCTAAAGCCAAAGAAGCAACGGATTTGGCTTATGAAGAATGTGAAAAATTAAAAAACTTTTTAGGGGAGATTGGGGATCGCTACACAAATCTCGTCCAAATTGGGATTGGGGGTTCTGACTTGGGGCCCAGAGCCATTTACATAGGTCTAAAAGCCTATCAAAAGCCTGAACGCAGGGTCCACTTTATTTCTAATGTCGATCCCGATGATGCTGCCGCTGTTCTCGAGCAGGTCGAGCTTTCGAAAACCCTTTTTGTCATCGTCTCGAAATCAGGAACTACGCTCGAAACCCTGACAAATGAATCCTATATCATTGAAAAGCTCAAAAAAGCAGGTTTGAATCCCCAAAATCATCTCATTGCTGTGACTGGCAAGGGAAGTCCTATGGATGATCCTAGCCGATATCTAGCTTCTTTTTATATCTGGGACTACGTAGGGGGCCGCTATTCGGTAACCTCGATGGTGGGAGGAGTGACTCTTGCCTTTGCCTTTGGAATGGATCGATTTCTCGATTTCTTGCGTGGCGCCTCTGCGATGGATAAAATCGCTAAAACAAAAGATCTCAAAGCCAATTTACCGCTTTTATCAGCTTTGCTGGGCATTTGGAATCGAAATTTTTTGGGGCACCCAACGGTTGCAATCATTCCCTATTCTCAGGCCCTTTCTCGTTTTCCGGCTCATTTGCAGCAACTCGATATGGAATCGAACGGCAAACATATCGACAAAATGGGACAG
>JAAKFC010000094.1 GCA_011065225.1 Chlamydiota bacterium | reverse complement strand
CCACACCCCCGCTCGCCTTGCTCGCTAGAGATCACAGAGCACACAGAGGCGACTTCGTCGTTATACAGATCGTGATTCAAAAATCGGTTTTTCACGGCGTCGACTTATCCTCAAATTTGTCACCTGCTCCTCACTTCGTGTCTATGAACACTGAAGTTCGTCGCAGTTGAAAAATTTGAGGGTCTCCTTGTGAAATTTCCAATTTTTGAATCACAATCTGTATAATTTTTTCTTTCTTTTTGTGAGTTGATCACGAGCTTGAGTCAAATCAGGATTTTGCGTTGGTGGCTTGCTTTTTGACGAGCTGGAAGAGCTCGACAAAGGCTAGCAAACCGAAGATAAAGAAGATGAAGTACGCAAAAGAGGGAATCGCAACTTTCACGGTGAGTAAAATGAGCACGAGAAACTGCAGAGCAGTCGTCGCTTTGCCCCAACGGATGGAGCGAAATTGATAGGCCTGCCATTTCCCGGAAAGCTTGAGATAAATACCAAAAATACACAGGAACATATCGCGGGTAATCATGGCAAGGGCTTGCCAGATTTCAAATTGGTGTTCGTAGAGCAAAACGCTAAGTGCTATGAAGACAAAGAGTTTGTCCATTGCTGGGTCGAGGACAGCGCCAAGTTGGGTTGTAGAGCGACGCTTGCGTGCGAGAAAACCATCCAAAGCATCGGTGAACATAGCAAGGATGATGGCGGATAGGCGCAAGGTAAGGCTCTGCGATAAAAACAAAAGCGCAAGGGGCGCTCTCAAAAGAGACAACCCATTGGATAGGCTAAACATTTTCTTCCTTCACTTTTTTCTTTTTCTTATACCAGATGATCCCTATTACCGTCACACTGAAAGCGATGAAGATGAGCAAATTGATCCATTTGACCCGAGAATAGATGGTATCGATATTTTTCCCAAGGATGTAATAGAGGGAAAAAGAAAGGGCGCTCCAAAGGGCGCAAGCAAGCCCATCACAGAGAGCAAACTTGAAAAATGGCATGCGGCTCATCCCGCTGGACATGTAAAGACAATTGCGCACGCCAAAGGGAATGAAGCGACCCAAAACAAGAGCGAGTAAGCCTCTTTTCTTATAGAATTTTTTCACCTTTGCCATTCTCTTAGGGCTAAAAACTTTTGAAAAGAGAGGGAGTTTCAGAAGTTTTGTCCCAACAGATCTTCCAATCCAATAGCTGATCCACGCAGAAATTGCACATCCCAAAAAGAGAGAAAAGTAGAGGTGATAGAAATGCTCGGGGATGAGGGTAGCTGCAAGTGTCGCACCAATGATCATCAGAAGGTCGATGCTGATGGGGATATTCATCCCAGCAAGAAGAGCGGCTCCGAAAAGGACTAAGTGGGCGGTGTGCGCATGGGTGTGGATGAACTCGATGAAATTTTCCATAGAGATTATTTATCCAGGTAAAAGAAAACATGGCCCTTTAGGGCCGGGTAGTTTAAATCCATATTTGGGAGGGGTACGAAGCCCCTTCCAAATCATTCCCCGTCCTTCAGGACGGGGTTCACTGGGTAGATTCAGAGGAAGCAAGGGCGGGTTCTGGTTTAGGTGCAGGCTCTTCTTCTTCGGTTACTTCGAGGGTTTCATGGGCAAGAGTGAGTTTATGGAATTCTTTTCCAAGTAATCGGGTGGCGGCGATCCATCCTCCAATCACGACCACTAAGAATCCTCCAACAAAGGGAGCACTGAGAGAAATAGTGCCAAATACCATGATGAGTCCCTGGTGGATGACCGAAGCTCCGGATTTCCCAAGGCGAGAGCCCAAGCCATCGATAGCGGCTTTTCCTTTCATGCGACTCTCTCTGTTAAGGGGGATGAAGGAGAGTTCTTTTGTCGCATCAAATAGGGTGTATTTGGATGCGCGTGTCAATACATTTTGCAGTGATCCGAAAAATACGCCCACAACAAGAGGCGTGCTGCCAATTAAAAGTGTGAGCGAGGCAAGAGCTGTATCTTTGAAGAGGAAGAAGGAGAAAAACCCCACTCCCGTAATGAGGAAAACAATGGGAGGAATAAGAGCGCTTGTGGTCCAGCTAAAACGGCGCATGATGGAACCGGAAATGAAAGCGCCAACCGTGGCGACGATTCCAATCCAGGTCATGACATTGCTCATATAAGCATTGAAATGGTTTGGATTGGGATAGAGCTGCTTGACTTGATCTTTCCAAACAACTTCGATGAGTGTAAGGGCAATATTGAACATGATGACGACAACGGCAATGCAAATCAGATATTTTGACTTGGCGAGGTATTTGAAATTGCGGCGGATCCCCATTTTGATTTTTTGTTGTCCTTCTGCCTTAGAGTGCTCGATTGAGCCATAGCCCAGTCCTCGATAGTGAAGCCAGCGGAAGAGGCCCATGCTCAAAACTCCAGCAAGAATGATAATCCCGTTTAGCATGAAGAGGGCTTGCTCCCATCCATCTGAGCCGAAGGGGAGGTTGGGGTTGAACTCATGGTTGGAGATGATATTGGACAAGCGCCCCGATAGGATGGTGGCCAAGTTAGCGCCAAGGCCCAAGATAGCATAGTAGCGCTTGGCATCGCGCACAGAGGTAACCTCATTGGCAAATCCCCAGAAAAGGATTGTCATGATCATGGTGCTCCACATCTCCGACATGATATAGAAGGCTGTGAAAGTCCAATTGCGAAAGATGGCAATCAATCCGCCAAATCCTTGCGGGAGCATGGTTTGCAATTTATCAGAGAATTCGTGTGGATGGAGCGCTTCACGATGCGGAAAAAGGAAGAGGGTAAAAATTATGAAAAAGCCCAAAAAGATGCTCATGAGAATGTAGTAGACCTTTTCGCGCTTGAGCCAGTTCGAGAGCCGGGTAAAGAGGAAGGTAAACAGCAGGGCAGCGGGTAAAATGGCCCAGACCTTCAGAAAGGGAATGGCTTCTGCACCTGAGCCGGGGGCAGTAATGATGAGAGAATCTTTTGTTGCGCGAAGGATGCTATAGTTGAAGCAAATTAGAAAGAAGATCAAGAACATTGGCACGAACTTTCTATGTTCTCTGGCGTAAATAGGCCAAAAAAGCGACCGAATCCTACCAAACCCTGTGGGTGTCGACATAAATATCCTGCTAAAGCCTAAGAATAGACCAAAAGTGATTAAATTTAAAGGGCAAAAAACGTTGTAATTAATATTTCAATGAACCTATCCAACTAAAATCTCTGAGTGCATTCTCGAAGAAGGCTTCAGAGATTTTAGTTGGATAGGTTCATAACATGTCAATGGCTGGGAGATGGCCATATTGAATATATTCGAGAGAAGCTCCTCCTCCCGTGGAGATATGTGAAAATTTTTCTGCAAGGCCCAGTTGATTGATTGCAAAAGCAGAATCCCCTCCTCCTACAATTGTGACAGCATCAGAAGCGGCTAGAGTATTGGCCATAGAATGCGTTCCTTCCGCAAAATTCGGAAACTCAAAGACTCCTAAAGGGCCATTCCAAAAAATCATTTGTGCATTTTTTAAAGTGTTTGCCCATTCTGTGCGAGTGATGGGACCAATATCCAATCCTTGCCACCCTTTTGGGATCCCAGCTTCCGACAAGATAATTCTTTTCTCAGCATCATTGGAAAAAACATTTGCTATCACGAGATCTTTGGGAAGGAAAATAGGCACTTTCTTTTTTTTGGCTATTTCTAAGAATTCCTCGGCCTTTGGCAGGAGCTCATCTTCACAAAGAGAATCTCCGATCTCCAATCCTGCAGCTTTAAAAAAAGTATAAGCCATCCCCCCTCCAATAAAAAGACCATCTACTTTTTCGAGCAGCGATTGGAGCACTCCGAGTTTTGATGAGACTTTTGCCCCACCAATAATGGCATAAAAGGGGTGTTTTGGATTGGAAAAATGGGTTCCGAGGAAATCGATTTCTTTTTGTAAGAGAAGTCCTGCGGCGGCCTTTCCTGAAAAATACCCTGCAATAGTGACTGTTGAGCTATGGGCTCTATGGGCAGTGCCAAAGGCATCATTGACGTAGAAATCGGCCAGCTTTGCTAAATTTTCGGCAAAAGAAGGATCTGTGTCTGGTTTTTCTTCTGCAATGTAAAAGCGCAAGTTTTCGAGCAAAAGGACTTCACCGTTTTTGAGTGCAGCCACCATTTTTTTCACTTTTTTCCCGATACAGTCAGGGGCCATTTGTACTTTTTGGTCAAGCAGCTCGCTCAGGCGTTTTGCGCAAGGAGCAAGCGATAACTTAGGGTCTATTTTCCCTTTTGGTCTTCCCAAATGACTCATCAAAATCACACTAGCCCCTTTCCCCAAGATGTATTGAATTGTGGGAAGGGCTGCCCGAATGCGCGTGTCATCCGAAATGTTTCCCTCTGAATCAAAGGGGACATTGAAGTCGACACGAACGAGAACTGTTCTCCCTTCTATGGGAAGATCTTTGAGGTTCATGAACCTATCTCACTAGTTGAAGAATTTGATTTTTCAAAGGATTTTTTTGCAGGTTTTTGGTTCACTTTGCAGGACATACTTAAAAAAGTAGGCCAAAAAGTGAACCAGAAAGATGGATAAAAAGACTTAAAAAGCATGTTTTTCAAATAGTGAGATAGGTTCATAAATCTGCAAAAGGGCTTGAGGATTGTTGGAACTTCTTTCCTTTTTTTCGAGATTTCAATTCTGAGCATATCGAAAAAAGCAAATCTTGGTCAAAATCTTTATTTGCTGCCCACCTTAGGTATTCAAGAGGGACATCGGAAAAAGGGCGGCCTTTATGTTTTCCTAGAGGCATTGCTTTGAGAAGAATCGGTTTTTCGAGTCTTTTTTGCAGATCTTTTATCGTTTTAAATCCTTCCGCCAAATATTTGAACACTTCGATATTCACAATCACATCACTCATGGCTCGATGGGCTCCTTCTTCGGCGATGTTGAAGTGTTGTCTGAGGCGTTCCAAAGAATTGACGGGGCTTTGTCCATACAGACGGGCCATGCGCAGTGTGTCGAAAAATGGATTTTCGTGAAGAGAACATGGGATTCTGGCTCGTTTGCATTCTTCTGAAATGAAATCTATATCAAGTTGGATTCCATGCCCCACGATGATGTAATCCCCTACCAGTTCTAGAGCTTTGCGAAGAACATCTGCAGCTTTGGGTTTGCCCTGGACCATCTCATCTGTGATATGGTGGATTTCGATGGTGTTTTCAGGAATGAGGATTTCAGGATCGATCAGAGTTTCATATGTTTCTAAGATTTCATTAAAGGTGAATTTGCAGACAGCAATTTCAATCAGCCTATCCGTTTTTGATTCTAAGCCAGTTGTTTCGCAATCGAGGCAAATAAAAGCTTCTTTATTGAGCAAACTCATGGGAGGAATTTCTCTATTTCTTTGGCAAGGGCAGTACGGGCTCTAGCGTCTTTAATCGAATAGAGAATATGGCTAACAGGTGTATCACCTATAGCCTCTTTCAGCAAGGCAAAATTTTTCTCTGCTTGTTGTTTTTGTTGATGGGTCTTTAGTTTATCGGCTTTTGTGAAGACAATCACGAAGCGCTTTTTGAAATACGTGGCCCATTTAGCAAAGGCGAGATCGTCTTTTGTTGGGGGCATTCGCAGGTCAATGAGGAGCAAAATCAGCGCGAGGTTTTTACGCGTTTCTAAATATTTTTGGACTAGGTCCCCCCATTTTTCTCGCATTGTTTTAGGAACTTTAGCAAAGCCATACCCGGGTAGATCGACTAGGGTGAGTTTTTCTCCAAAAGAAAAAAAGTTGATGAGCCTCGTTTTTCCTGGTTTGTTTGAAATATGTGCGAGCTTTTTGGTTTGGGAAAAGTGATTGAGGAGTGTTGATTTGCCCACGTTAGAGCGCCCAACAAAAGCAATTTCTGCTGTGGAAAGCTCAGGAAATTGCGAAGAGCTCGCTGCAGATGTAAGAAAACGAGATTTATAGTTCAACTTGCCTCCCTCCGTTTTTGGTATGCTCGAGAATCACATGTTTTGTCTGTGTGGGAAGCAAAGAAGAAATTCGCTCGGGCCATTCAATCAAACAAATCCCGTTCTCTGCAGCCAAATAATCGAAAAAACCCATTTGCAAAAAAGCTTTTTCGTTTTCTAATCGATATAAATCAAAGTGATAGAGAGGTATCCTTCCTTCATAAATATTGAGATAGATAAACGTGGGAGATTGGACCAAATTCTCAGGAGAAAGCACACCGACAATACCTTTTACAAAAGTTGTTTTTCCAGCGCCCAAATCACCATGCAGGGCAACAATATCACCACG
>JAAKFC010000093.1 GCA_011065225.1 Chlamydiota bacterium | reverse complement strand
ACGAAGACCCGGCAGGGGGCTGCGCGCAGAATGCGCTCAGTAATAATACCTAATCCTGCATGAGGATCATCTTGCGATTTCACTGCCCCTAAAACAAGCAAGTCAAATTGCTTTTCCTCAAGATATTGCAGAATCGTATCATCAATTTGTCTGGCTCTTAGAATTTCTGTCTCTATCTCCACCCCAAATTCCCTTGCAATTGCCTCTGCCCTTTGGAGAATAGATTCTCCGATCAGGAGCCGATAAGGCATGGGAGATTCAAGAGGCAAAGAATACGGAACTTGCACAAGATGAATAGCCGTGATCTTGGCACCATGAACTTTTGCGATTTCACAAGCCATTTGTACCGTTTCTGTCTCAGCTCCTCCTTTGGTGGGAACGAGAATATTTTTTATTTCGAGGGGTTTGAAATCGGAAATTTTAACTTTTTCGATCTTGACTTGCCCCATAGGAGGCATTTTCTTTTTTCTTCTATAAAGGAGATACATGATAATCCCAAGACCCATCCAGGTAAATCCTAAGTAGCGTCCTTCGGGTTTTGTAACAATAACCAGAATCCACACAGCTAAGGTTGACAAGGCTCCCACAACGGCTGTTAGGGGTATAGAGACATCCTTAGAAATCCTGATATTCAGAGGAGCCCTGAAGGGGCGATGCATCTCGGGCTGCTTGATTCGAAGGACTATGAGAGACAGATGAGCAGAAAAAAAGGCAAGCATTGCGCCAAAGTTGTAGAGGTCTGCCAGAAAATGGAGTTTTCCGCGACTCCAAATGATCACAAGAGCTGCTAAAATCGCAAAAATTCCAAGAGAGACAACAGGAGTTCGATACTTTTTGTGCGTGCGATAAAAAAATTGTGGCAATTGATAGTGCTCTCCCATGTTGAATGAAAGCCTGGAAGCTCCCATCAGGCCTGCATTCCCTGCAACAAATAAAATCCCCGCAGCAAGAAAGCCCACCCAAGGAACCAAAGCAGCACTGCCAAAAGGAAGATTATTGACAATGCCTAGAATCGGATTATCGACATATTTTGTTCCAAGCTCTTGAGGAGACATAACGGAAAGTCCAATAACAGAAATTGCCAAATACATCGTGACCAAAACACTCATTACAATCATTACCGCGCGAGGAAGTGTTTTGATCGGGCGTTTTGTCTCAGATCCTAGTGCTGCAATTGATTCAATGCCCGTATAAGCCACCATTGCCATGGCCGTTCCTTTTAAGAAATTATCCCATGTCGGTGACCAATTTGCTTGAACCCCTATTTTCATCTGCTCAAAAACTTTGACAAGATCAACTCCCCCAAAAAGAGCGAGAATCAGAATCAAAACCTGCGTGAAAAGAGCAATCCCTGTGAGGAAAATGCTGATACGCGTCGAATGTTGTACACCAAAGTAGTTCACAATATAGAGAATGCCAATAATCCCAACTGAAATTGCCAAATGCACAGAGACATGGATGGGACCCCCATAAAAAAAAGAGAGGTAAGGCAAAATGACAAAAATTGAAATGGCAATGGTCACGATAAAGTCAAGCAAGAGTCCCCATCCTGCGATAAAAGAAACGAAGTCATTGAAAGCAATTCTAGCAAAGCTGGCGGAACCACCAGAAGCTGGTATCGCTGCAGTCATTTCTGCATATGTGAGAGAGGTACAAACAAAAACAATCCCAGCAAGTACAAGTGAAATAGGAGCTGCACCGAGTGCAAAAAAAGTCGTAATTCCAAGAGCATAAAAAATAGAAGAGCCGAGATCCCCATAGCCGACAGCAAAGAGATCCGTCACGCCGAGTTTGCGGGGAAGAGTGTCTTTTTCTAGGCGGGCAATGCTTCGTTTTTCATCTGCCATGCCCCATTTCTAGATTATTTCTTTTTGCGAAACAAGGGACAATCCTTATTTAAGCAAAATTTGTGGGATGCCGGATAAGCAAGTCCACAAGATGCACACCACCACATTTCCTCAGAATCGGCCTTTGGCTCAGCAGGACCTGCAAAAATAGGTGCGAACAAAAATGAAATGAGAAGAAGAATCCTTTTCATCAACCACCTCCAAATGAGGCGATACTTTATCATCTACAGGGAAAATTGAAAAGTGAAATTCTTAGAGTGGACCTCCATAGGTTTTCGGCGCAGCAAACTTCGTTGCCGTGCTGCTTGCTATGGAGGTCCCTCACAAAAAATATGCCTCCTAAATATTAATCAAACGGTTACGTCTGCTGCGCAGCGGAAACCGTAGGTGCCGTTCATGATGCCTGGATTGTTGCGATGGCGATGCGAGCAGCGCATATCCTCTTTGAGACTTTTCCAACAGCCCCCTCTCAAGGCTCGATAAACCCCCTGGGCGGGACCTTTTGGATTTTCAGGTTCTTGCATAGAAGTTTCGTAGTAGTGATATCCATACCAATCGAGACACCATTCATAGACGTTTCCAGCCATATCATAGAAGCCATACTCATTCGGGGGATAACTCATCACAGAAGTAGTATCCGAGTTAAAGAAATTGGCTCCTGAGCGCTCTATATCATCTCCTGTTGGGTATTGTGCTCCTTCCATTCCTCCGTAAGCAGCTATTTCCCATTCTGTTTCTGTAGGCAAGCGTTTCCCCACCCATTTGGCATAGGCCATTGCTCCATACCAACTCACACCCACAACAGGATGCTTGTTATAGCCCGATTCGATGATGAGTTTTCCTCCATTTTTTCGAATGCGAGAATCTCTAAGGCGGATGATGTCATTATTATTTGCATCCTTTTCCCCACCCATAGCCAATAAAAATCGAACAAATTGTTCATTCATCACAGGATGGTTATCGATTGCAAAAGAAGGTAGATGTACTGCATGCCGCGGCATTTCATCTCGCGCGCCATTATTGCTTCCACGAAGAAATGTGCCTCCTTCGATCACAATCATTTCCGTCAAAAGAGGCTCTATCTCCTTTGGCTCGGTTTTTTTGGGCGTATAGATGGCAACCGTTTTATCTATCTGAAAAACCGCAGCGGGATCTGGTTCATATTCCGGTCTTGCGATTTCTTGCGGCTCGAGTTTGGGACGTAGTCCCCGCTCTACTGGCTTTATCTCTTCCAAAATTTCTGACAAAAGCAGAGGTCTTTTTTCCGGATCGATATTGAGACATCCTTTGATGATAACGTCCCAATCTCTTTTCAATTCGAGATTGCATTCTGAAGGCATAGGGAAAAATCCTTCCGGAAATTGCCCTACAAGCAAACGATAGAGCATGATACCAAAAGAATAGATATCGGCTTTGGCATCTGCATCGCGATTTGAAGGGATTTTTCCTTTTTGCTCCGGAGCTAAAAAAGCATAGTATTGATAAAAAGAATCATGAAGCTTTTCGATATTTCCTTCTCCTTCTCCATAAAGATCAAGCGCAGTATCTCCTTCTTTAAATCCCGCTTCAAAAGCCATCATCTCCCATAGAATCCGATAACTGCGAGAAAGAACAGCTCCAATCCCCACAATGCGAGAAAGGCCAAAATCGCTGATTTTCACTTCCAGCTTTCCATTCTCATCTTTCAGGACGATATTATTGAATTTGAGGCCTCTATGCGCTAAGGGCTCATCCCCGATGTTTTTTTGATGGGCATAATCCAGTGCAGCGGCAACCTGTTTAGCAATCTGATAGATTTCTTTTTCTGAAAGCTGTTTTTTCTCCTCTAGATAACGTGTGAGAGTCATTGCCTCCCCTTTTTCATTCACAAGACAATCTGAGACCAAAAAGAACGTATTTCCATCAGAAGAGACATTCTGCAATTTTAAGATGTTTGGATGGTCGAGAGTTCCCAAAAGGGCCACTTCTTTTTCAAAACGCTGGATGAAATTAGGATTTTGGGCCAATTCTTCAGGGAGAACTTTTAAGATATGAGGTTTTTTTAAATAGCGATGCTGGGCTAGAAAAACCTTTCCCATCATCCCTTGTCCGATCTCTTTGATTATCTCATAATCTCCAAGAAATTGAGTTTGAAGTTCTTGCGTTGACATGGCCATCTCCTACTAAAATTATTGAAATTGATGGTGAACTTTCACAATTTTTTTCTCAAGAAAATAGACTAAAAAGGAATCGAAATGGCAAAGCTCGGCTTTCCTATTGCAGCAGATTGAGTCACAGAATAACTGATTGCAAATAGTGCAAAATCGTACCAAGAATGAAGTGCAACGCTTTCTTTAAGAGAACAATTTTTATAGGTAAGCCATCCAAAGTAGACACCAAAAGACGTGATGAATGGGATACCAAATGAATAATATTGTCGTTTTGCTTTGGGCTCCAATAAAATAGCATTGGGAAGATGCACTGCGCCAAATGCTAAAGAAGAGAGGATAATTCCTCCCCACGGAGTCAATGTTTCAGAAAGATGCGATTGCAAATAGCCTCGGAAAAAAGACTCTTCTCCAATTCCAACAGGAAAAGCAAGAAGAGGAAACATCTTTTTTGAAGAACTACTGGCATGAACTTCTGTCTCATCAGAAGAAAGAAAATAACTGAGGCCTATTCCCAAGGATAGAGCTCCTAAAAAACCTCCCCAAACTTCTGGTTTTTTTATCACACTCCACTGAAAAGGGGCTCTTGCCAAATCGGTAAAGCTATTCGTAGGCATTTTATAGGAATAGCCTTCTTCATTATTGTAAATTCGAACATCCCGGTAAGCCGCATAGATATTGTAAAACCAAGTATTTTGTATTGTGATCATATTTGTACTACGAAAAGCATCACTGATTTTTTTTGAAGAACTCAAACCTACGAGCAGACCTGAACTACCCAAAAGACCACTCGCAGTTTTATAATCTCCCAAATAGGCATGCCCAAGTCCAGGAACTAGAATCGCTAAACCCACAGTAAGAAAAGAGCTTTTTCGATGCGGGGTAAATATGGGAGAAGATAGATCTATTTCTTCTGGAGAAATTGGTTGTTGAGAAAGAAGGTTTGGTTCTAATAGAGCTATTTCTTCGGAATGATTTTCTTCAGAAGGAGCTGTTTCCGATTTAGGAGTTTCTTCATTCCCATAGGAAAAAAATGGAAATGGAAAGGACAGATAAAGAATTAAAAATAGCTTTTTCATATCAAATTCGAATTTATAGTAAAAAGTTACCAACAAATTCATTTGATATCAAGACGAATTTTCATGAAAACTCAGAACCTATCCAACTAAAATCTCTGAGAGAACTCAAAGAGAATGTACTCAGATTTATCAATCATGAATGAAGGCAATATAAATTATATTGCCAAGTGAATGACTGATAAAGATGGGTGCATTCTCGAAGAAAGCTCCAGAGATTTTAGTTGGATAGGTTCTAGGAATTTAAATTCTTTAGAGTGTGATACCACTTACCTTCACCTAACACAATCGAGTCATGCGACATACCTGCAGGAAGTATTTCTTTAAATCTATTTTTTATATCCTTTTCAAGCTTAATGATATTAAAAATAGTTACTTCTAATAGAGTCTTCATATCTTTTTTTAAAACGTCCTTTGTTAGATTAAGTCGTGCATATGTATTCTGAAATGCGTTATACAGGTTTTTAAATTCTCCACCTTCTCCTAGAATGAAATGTTTACCTACTTCTGGGATAACACATGACAACGATTGTTTATTATCTAATTCTTCATTGAAATCATCTATTAACTTTTCCAAGTTTTCTTTATTTTCAGCATACTTTAAAATATATTTCTTTATTTCTTCTATTTCTTCTATTTCCGAATTACTCCTAAATAAATAAAGAGTATTCTTGCTCATAGAATATTCATCTATTACTTCTCCTATTATTTTTGGAAAAGGTTTAATAGGGAAAATTACTTCTAAAACAGATTTAAAAGGGATAAATTCAAAAAAACGTTTTTTATTATTAAAATTTTGATTAATAACTTTTAATTCTTGATTAATGCCTTTTCTAGCATAAAAGAAGATCCTTAACATTTTTGCAGATTGTTCTTTTGTTTTTTCAATTTGTTCAATTAAATTATTCAATTTTTTTGCAATTAAAACACTATCTACATTATTATTCACATCAACATGTGAATTATTATTTAAACTTACAATACTCATTATTAACCTCCACGATTTAATGTTATAATAATAATAATAATAAAATTATTATTAAATGTCAAGACTTTATTATAAAAACATTAAACTATTGAATATAAGCGACTTAAGTTCTTATAAATTTTCGATGGCCTCAAGAATCTGATCCATGTCGGTCATGGGGGCCTCACAATGTGTCCCTCGACAGATATGCACGGTGGTTTTGCCATCAATGCAATTTTGCTCAGAAAGAGATGGAAGATTGAGGCTCTCATCTCCAG
>JAAKFC010000092.1 GCA_011065225.1 Chlamydiota bacterium | reverse complement strand
TAGAGAAAAATTTACTTGATATCATCCAGTGGGCCAGAGAACATGACAAAGAGGCAAAAGCCATTGCAGAGCAATCAAAAGACTTTGCAAAGCAAAATCTTTCCTTTCCAAGGGTTATGCAATATTTCCACTCGCTTTTAAAAGCTTACAGGATTGCAAATTAATCTTGAGTTCTATACTATTGGCTCTTTGTTTTCTTGGTGGGGTGTCGCCAAGTGGTAAGGCAGCGGTTTTTGGTACCGCCATTCGGAGGTTCGAATCCTTCCACCCCAATAATACCAAGAATGAACATGTAAAATTACGGGATTTTTTCTAGATGAAGGATCATTCCTCTTTCCTATTGTTTTCTGGAAGCTCACATCCTGAGCTTGCAGAGCTAGTGGCAAGAGAATTGGGAGTGGCCTTAGGAAAAGTTTCTATATCAACATTTCCAGATCGTGAGATAGGCATTGAAATTTTAGAAAATGTCCGCGGTCGGGATGCTTTCGTTCTGCAGACGATCGCACGGCATCCTAACCTCTATCTTATGGAATTGTTGATTTTCGTGGATGCTTTGAAGCGCGCTTCTTGCCGCTCGATCACCGCCGCTGTCCCCTACTTTGGGTATGCTCGGCAAGATCGTAGGGACAAGGGGCGAGTGCCGATCACTGCGAAATTGGTTGCCGATTTGCTTCAGCGTGCTGGAGTAGGTAGGGTACTGACGATGGATTTGCATGCACCGCAGATCCAAGGGTTTTTTGACATTCCTGTCGATCACCTGTTTGCAAAGTCGGTACTAACCAAAGCAGTGAAGGGAAAAACTGCCGCCGGAAGTGTGGTGGTAGCTCCTGATCTCGGTAGCATTAAGTTGGCCCGCGCTTTTGCAAATGAAGTGGGATCCGACTTTGCCATTGTGGATAAGCGCCGCGTAAACGCAGAACATGTTGAGACAGATGCTTTGATCGGCTCTGTCAATGGGAAGGAAGTCTTTCTCGTTGATGATATGGTCTCAACCGGGGAAACGCTGAAAACCGCTGCCCGGGTTTGCAAAAGTAGAGGTGCTACAAGCATCAAAGCTCTTGCTACCCATGGCCTTTTAGTGGGAGAAGGGTTTTCGGGAAGTGCGATTGAAAAGATAATTGTAACCGATACGATTCCACTCCCTGAGGAGAGGAAAAACGATCCAATGATAGAAGTTGTGTCTGTTGCATCTCTTTTTAGTCTGGCCATTGAATCCATTCTCTCGGCCAAGTCCATTTCCTCTCTGCAATAAAAAAGTTATTATTTTTTATAAATGGAGTATATTCATGCATCTAACTGCAAAAAAAAGAGCGGGGAAGACGAAAGGGGCAATCAAGCAAATCCGTCGAGACGGAAACGTCCCTGCTGTATTCTATGCTCCTGGTGAGCCTGGAGTATCGATCGAAGTAAATGGTCCGGAGTTTCAAGCTGCCATGCGCAATATCAAACAGGGACGTCTCTCCACAACAATCTTCACATTGGATGTAGACGGAAAGAAAACCAAAACCATTGTCAAAGGGATCCAGTACGATCTGATAAGCTATGATGTGATCCATCTCGATTTTGAAGAACTGAAAGAGGATATCCCAATCACAATCAAAGTTCCCGTCGAGTGTGTGGGAAAAGCAGATTGTGTGGGAATCAAATTGGGCGGATTCTTTCGCCAAATCATCCGCAATGTGAAAGTAAAATGTTTGCCCAAAGATATTCCAAGCGAATTTTCCTTGAATATCAGCGATCTAAAAATCAAGCAATCTAGACGCCTGTCAGATATCGCGATGCCTGAAGGAGTCAAACCAATTACTACCACAGATGAAGTGGTGGTGGTGATTGCGAAACACTAAAATGTTGGAGGAGCGCTTCCTAATCGTTGGCCTTGGAAATCCCGGAAAGAAATATGACGATACCCGTCACAATATTGGATTTCGTGTTGTCAAAGCCCTTGCGGCTAAGTACGGGATCACTTTTCGCCCCTCTCTCATACGAGCAAAGGGAAATTTTGGAAAGGGGACAATTCGAGGTAAGATGGCTCAACTTTTGTTGCCGATGACCTTTATGAATGAAAGTGGTCTTGCTGTGAGAAAATGTATGGATTACTACAAAATCCCTTTAAGCCAGTTGCTTGTCATTACCGATGATGTGGCGATTCCTTTTGGGAGTTTGCGTTTGCGCATCAAGGGAAGTTGTGGAGGACACAAAGGTTTGAAAAGTGTGGAAACACACCTTGGAACATCAGAATATGCTCGCCTGCGCCTTGGCGTGGGAGATCGTGAGCAAGGAGATCTTGCTGATTATGTTCTGGACCGCTTCTCGCAGGAAGAACAAGCCCAGTTGCCAGAGATGAATGATCGGGCCATTCACGGGATCGAACTTTGGCTCGAGAGTGGTGCAGAAGCAGCCATGCAAGAAGTAAATACATAGGAGAAAAAAAAGAATGCCAAAATCAAGAAAATACCTCTACGAGGGGATGTATATTTTGAGCGCAACCTTGAGCGAGGATGCTCGCAAGAAGGCGATCGAAAAGATCACTTCTTCGATCGAATACCACGCTGGGGAAGTGCATAAAACTTTTGAACAGGGGCGCAAGAAATTGGCCTATGAAATTGGAAGGCGCCGCGAAGGGTACTACTATGTGATCTATTTCACTGCCAGCTCTTCCAGCATGCCCGAGCTCTGGCGCGAATACCAACTCAATGAAGATTTGATCCGATTCATGAATCTTCGCGTTGAAGAGGTCCCCGAAAAAATTGAATTCAAGCAATTAGTAACAACCGAATAGGAGAAAAACATGAGAAGAAATAATAAGGATTCAGTATTTGGAAGGCGCCGCAAAACTTGTCCCTTTACAGGAGCTGGCATACATCACATTGATTACAAAGATGTCGACACTCTTTCTCGTTTCATTACTGAAAGGGGAAAAATCATCCCACGGCGCATCACGGGAATTTCGCTGCGCTACCAAAGAATGTTGACGAGTGCAATTAAAAAAGCTCGCTATATGGCTCTTTTACCATTTGTTGCCTCAGAATAGGAGAAATAGATATGAAAAACCAAATATTGCTATTAGAAGATGTTGATGGTTTAGGACATAAAGGTGAAATCG
The DNA here is from genome assembly GCA_011065225.1 of Chlamydiota bacterium. GTDB lineage: Bacteria > Chlamydiota > Chlamydiia > Chlamydiales > Rhabdochlamydiaceae > Sacchariniichlamydia. Next base: position 3,230 of record JAAKFC010000092.1, on the reverse strand, counting down.
TTTCCGCAAAATCGGGCTACATCCGTAATTTCCTTCTCCCCTCAAAAAAGGGCGTTATTGCAGAAAAACATCTCATTCGTTTGCAAGAGAAGCTTAAAAAGGAGCGATCTGAACAATCTGCAAAAGATAAAAAAGAAGCAGATGTTCTTGCTAAAGAACTTATCGGCAAAACACTTTCCACCGAAGTGAAAATCGATGCAGGGGGACACATGTATGGTTCTGTTACGGCGCAAGAAGTAGTTGCTTTGCTAAAAGAGCAGCTCAACATACACCTTGATAAACGCAATGTGATTCTTCCCAAAGGAATCAAAAAGTTAGGTGTGCATGAGATTGAGCTCAAGCTCAAAGAAGGTGTCGCTGTAAAAATCACTTTGGAAATCAAAGCCGAAGAAAAACCAACTGAATAAGCACCTAGGCTAGTACTAATTCCACACTTCCGTTATATTCACATCTCTTAAAGGAGATGTGAATATGAAAGATCGCATCATTATTGTAACAGGTGCAGCGGGCTTTATCGGATCTGCTGTTGTGCGTCATCTCAATGACATTGGCTATCATCGCCTTCTTCTAGTCGATGATATCGAAAAGACTGAGAAATGGAGAAATCTTCTCGGCAAAAAATTCCTCGATTTTATTTCAAAACATCACCTCTTTACTTGGCTCGATTGTAATGCCGAAGATGTAGGAGGCATTATTCATCTTGGCGCTTGCTCAGATACACTTGAGAAAGATGGCAATTATTTGATGAAGAATAATTTTTACTATTCTCAAACACTAGCTGAAATGGCGTTAGAAGATAATATCCGATTTATCTATGCTTCATCCGCTGCAACATATGGTGATGGAAGTTTAGGCTTTTCCGATGACATTGATAAACTCGAAGAACTTCGCCCATTAAATCTCTATGGCTTTTCCAAGCACTTTTTCGATTTGTGGGCCAAACAACAAGGTATTCTCGATCGCATCGTGGGCCTGAAATACTTTAACGTCTTTGGCCCGAATGAGAATGAAAAAGGCCATATGGCTTCCATGGTCTATAAGATGCTTCCAAAAGTAAAAAATGAAGGAGTCGTCCACCTCTTTAAATCTTCCGAGCCAGATCGTTTTCGTGATGGAGAACAGTGTCGAGATTTTATCTATGTCAAAGATGCGGCTCGCATCACCTGTGATTTTTTGTTCAATAATATTAGTGGAATTTTTAATATTGGAAGAGGAACACCAACGACTTGGAATGAGCTCGCTTCAGCGCTTTTTGAAGCAGTAGGAAGAGAGCCAAACATTGAATATATTGATATGCCCGAAGGCCTTGTAAAACAGTACCAGAACTATACCTGTGCCGACATGCGCAAGTTTTTAAAAAAGCATGGGAAAACAGGAAATTCTGGCACCTATAACATCAAAGAAGCTGTTTGTGACTATGTCCAAGGATATCTACTAAAGGATCAACGATGGTAAAACTCATTGGAATGCTCAGCCGGCTCGGACCGGTAAAAGTTCTCGTCATTGGCGATTTCATGCTCGATGCATATACGAATGGCAAGATCCAGCGCATTTCCCCTGAGGCTCCCGTTTCTATTCTCCTTGTTCATAGCGAAGAGAGCCGCCCTGGTGGAGCTGGAAACGTCGTTTTCAATTTATGCTCTCTCGGTGCACAGGTATCTGTCATCGGCCGGGTTGGCCGCGATTTTGCAGGAGAAGAGATCCGCAATTCTCTTGAAAATGAGGGAACTGATGTGCGCGGTCTCATTTCGCAAAAGCGCTATAAAACTCCCGTCAAAAACCGATTTATTGCCGATTCGCAGCAAGTTCTTCGTGTCGACTTTGAAACCATCACACCCTTGCCTGAAGATGTCGAACAGGAAGTGATCCAAAAGTTGCCCGATTTGATGGAAGACTGTCAGATTGTGGCTGTCTCTGATTATGGAAAAGGCTTTCTCTCTCATGCTCTTCTCGGAGTAGTGATCGAAATGGCCAAAGCACGCCACGTTCCCATCATCGTCGATCCCAAGGGAATCGATTTTACCAAATACCGAGGTGCTACTATTCTCAAGCCCAACATGACAGAGGCCTATGCAGCAGCGAGGCTTCCCCATGACGTTTCACTCGATGAGGTCTCTGCCACTATTTTAAAGACTTGTGGAGTTGAACAGCTTATGATCACCCGCTCGCAAGCAGGGATTTCTCTTTTCAATCGCTATGGGACCCGCTTTGATTTTCCGGTCCCCTCAAAAGAAGTCAAAGATGTGACAGGAGCAGGGGATACAGTTCTCTCAATGCTCTGTGTTGCCCTTGCCAATGGCCTCGACATCAAATATGCCGCCCAGTTGGCCAATATCGCTGCTGGTATCGTCATTGAACGAATTGGATGTGCACGCATCGACCTCTCTGACATGGCAGAACGTCTCATGGAGTTTGATGTGGAGAACAAGATCTTTGATGGTGAGCACATCTTTGCTCTCCAACAATCGCTCAAAGGCAAGCGATGCAGTGTACTGAGCCTTGAGAGCAACCATGGTATGTCGACTGCCGTCTTCAAATCATTGCGCAAACTCGCTGCTAAAGATCCTGAAAACAAACTCGTCCTTTACTTGCGCGGAAGAGAACCAGACCAGGAATTTATTTCCCTTCTCTCTTCTCTTTCCGATGTGGATTTTATTGTTGTCGAAGGGATAAGCCTCAAAGAATTATGCGATTTGATCGATCCAGCTGAGATCTATGCCATTGAGGCGAGTAAACTCATCGATCTCGAGAAATCACCCGCACAACTTGCTAGTGTTTAATAGATACTTTTGTTAAAATATATATGTTTTTTAATAAAACTGGAGCAGGTTATGCCGCAAACTACTAATTTAACATCAAATACAGTTCAAAATAATATAAATAATAATTTTAATCCAAATTCAGATGGTTATAAATTCCTTCTTCAGGTTTCTAAAGGTCAACTTAACGAATTAAAAAAGAATTTCCCATTAAAAAAAAATATTGTCAATAGTTTGCAACCTGTTTCTTCTAAAGGAGATTTTTACCATTCAACACATTATGCGGTTTCAAAAGAGCAATGGGCTATGGCTGCATTTTTATTGAATGAAGGAATGAATTGGGAAATTGTTTCAAAGCCAGGAAATGGCAAGACTGGTAAAACAGCAATGTCAATGCTTGGAAGGAAAAATCAGGGTTTGTCAAAACTGATTCAAGCACTGATTCAGAATCCTGATCCAATCAACATAGAA
>JAAKFC010000091.1 GCA_011065225.1 Chlamydiota bacterium | reverse complement strand
TATGGATATGATTTTCAAAATTATTCCAGAGTTTCCATAAATAGACGTCTGAAATATTGCTTAGTCCATGAAAAGTTAAACAATATTTCGGAATTAATCGATAAATGCTTACACGATAAGGAATTCTTTAACGGCATACTGACCAGCATGCTGGTATCTGTGACAGCAATATTTCGAGATCCTTTGTTTTTTCTCGAGTTTCGAAAGAAAGTGGTGCCGGTTCTAAAAACCCATCCTTTTATCAAGATCTGGCACGCTGGTTGTGCGACCGGAGAAGAAGTATACTCCATGGCAATTCTCTTAAAGGAAAATAACCTTTTAGAAAAATCAACCATATATGCCACTGATATTAACGTGAATGCCTTACACATTGCTAAAGAAGGCATTTATTTACTAGATGATATGGAGAAATACGCCCAAAACTACACTAAGGCAGGTGGAGTCCGCTCCCTTTCTGACTACTATACTAGCAAATACAGATACGCAAAAATGCACAATTATTTAAAGGAAAAGATTGTCTTCTCAAATCATAACCTGTCCACTGACGGTGTGTTTAATGAGATGAATGTGATCATCTGTCGAAATGTATTTATTTATTTCAATAGGCATCTGCAAGATAGAGCTGTATTTTTATTCTATGATAGCTTGGATAATCATGGATTTCTGTGCTTAGGAAAATCGGAAACACTCCGCTTTTTAGAAGCAAAAAAAAAGTTTACATTTTTGTCTGAAAAGCAAAAAATTTATCGCCGGGTTGCCTTGAGTGATAAACATAATGAATTTTAACTTAACTATGGGGTGAAAAATGTCTTTAAATCCTTTATCACCATCAATAACAACCGTGTATAATCAGCAGGAGCACGAGGACATATGCCATAACCTAAAAAAGTTGTCCTATTTTTCTGAAGTTTCCGATAAGGCTATTGCGCAAATTGCGCAAACTGTCATAAGGGAAGAATTCCCACAACAAACAGAAGTGTATAAAGAAGGTGATGATGGAAGCAGCATGTATTTCATCATAGATGGAAAAATCGCAGCATTAGAGAGAGGGACGTTACTCGCTCATTTGGGAACAGGGAAATGCTTCGGGGAGTCCCTATTCGGTGGTGGTAAGCGTATAGCCACAATCGTAACCACAGAAAAAACGATTCTTTATCGTTTTGATAAGAAGACTTGTGAGAATATCTTAATGAAACAGAATTCCTTTTGCATGAGGTTACTGAAGGAGCTTGCTACAAAGATACGCAACTCAAATGAAGAAAAACAGCTGGAAAGTGTAATTGCCCCACCCATGAACTTGGGAAACGTTTCAGATTTTTCTCAACTTGAATCTGTTAATTTGAAGAACTTTTCTAAGCCCAACAAGGATATTGAGATATCTCAGTCTTTAAAAAGAGAGATAGGAGCGATACCTCCAGATGAAATAGTAAAGATTTCTACCGTGGGAGAAGTGGATGCTAATCAACTCCTATTTGAGCAAGGCGATCCTTGTGATTACGCTTATGTCATTTTGGAGGGTACGGTATCCATTTGCACTATTACAGAAGAAACCCTACAAGAAATTGTTCAGCTTGGGAAAGGAGAAGCCTTCGGTTTCATGTCGATGTTTGATGATTACCGTTCTGCATCAGCTGTCATCGGATCCAATGGAGCAATATTATTAAAGATAGATAAGGACAAATTTCTAAAACTTTTAAAAAGCGATAAAAAATATTTCCAAGCCCTTCTGGATTTTTTCTTAAAGCGTTTACAAGAAGCAAACAAAATGCCAGAATTCACGACGATGAACATGGGAATGAAGTCTGAAAACAGTCCTCCTAAAAGCCCTAAAAGCCCTAAAAGCCCTGGAAGCCCTAGGCTATCCAAATTTATGCCATTTTCAAAAAAAACTAATCCCCAAAAAGGACTTTATTTCAACTTATCTAAGAGTCTAGGTCCAAATATCGAAAATCCTATTAAAGATATCAAAATCGAAGATGTCTTCCGCACCTTAATTGTCGATAGTGTGATACCAGAAAAGATCATGATTAATAAAGAACAGTTTTGGCCCAATGATGATATTAAATATAAGGGGGAAGATTTTCGGTCGAAATTTTTAGTTGATTTGATAAAAAAGATTTGCGGTGCAGGACTGGATGTTGACATCACAGAAGATAAGATCCGAAGTACCGTAGACTCCTTGTTAATGGCGATCCAAGAAAATAAAATTTCTGACTCAAATTTTAAAGAGATGGCGCAGAGCTATTTTCTATACCCTCTTCGATTGTGCAGTATAGGATGTTTTTGGCATGTGATGGCTATAATGAGGGATCAGTTTCCCATGTTCTCTTCGATGAATGAAAATACAGATAGACTTCGTTACATGACAAAGCCAATGTCAGGAAACTTTTCTTGTTACTTTGCTGTCTATGACAAAAAAAAATATACAGTGAAGGCGAAAGTATATTATGAAACCATATGTGACGAAATAGGCAAAGAAAGAAGAACAGTCTGTCAGTATCCTACGAGCTGGACTGTTCAATGTGATAAATCTCAAGAGTTTACAGGAACCCTAGAAACATTTAATCCCATCAAAATCTGTTCAGCAACATCTAAAGAACAAAAATATCTTCAAGACTGCGTGAATCCAAAAACCAATTAAAAAAGGAGCCGTAATGGGCTTATATGTTCAGGCTTTATTCAAATACTTGACCAACACATGTATCTTAGTCTTATTGATGAGTTGTGACCATGCAAATACCTCAAAAGAGCAGGTTACACTAGCCTTGCCGACTATTGTGCCAAAAGTTCCTGTTGTGGAAAGTTCAGCGGGAAAAATCCAGTTTGGAAGCCCCCCAGAAATAGCCAAGGAATGGATGCGTCAGAAAGAGGACGTTCCCACGATTTATGTACTGCCGGATCCTATGTTGAGAGACAAGGTCAATTTTGGCGATATCGAATTCCCGATTTACTGGAATTCCTTTGTTAAAGGATGGCTCAAAAAAGGAAAATGCATCACCCTGATCGGAAGCTTTCAACAAATCGAGAACACGAAAAAGATTTTACAGGAGACAATTTTTGGTCCCACACGGTTCCATCTAGAGCAAGCGGGACACCCTCAGGATGAGGTTGAAAGAGTTCTCCGAGAATCTTATCATTTTGCGGTGAAAGATCCCAAAGGAATTCCCTACCCACTAGAAGCCTTTATACGCTTTTTACCTTTCGATGAGACAGGCACCGCTTACATGAGCGAAGATGTGTCAATTCATGCCAGAAAAAATGACCAGTTCCTTGTGCGTGACGGGGGAAAGGAAACCAAGGTTCAATTTCAAGCTTTATTAGCTGAAAAGTCCAAGGATTATCATTTCCCCACAGAACTATTTACCCGTCCTTATTTTGGCATGACGCATATTGGCACAAGTTCTGGTTTTGATCCCTACGGACTCACCTCATGCTCTATCATCTGGGTGAACAACAAAGGCTTGCTGATCGATCCACTTGCCTATATTGGCCTTCATCTGGAGGTGTTAGGTATACAACCCGGAGATGTTCCTGATGTCTTCCTCACCCATATTCATGGAGATCACGATGCAGGCCTCATTGAATACATTCTGTTAGGTCAAAAAATTCGTCTTTACACCACCCGCATCATTTACGAAAGTTTCCTTCGCAAGGCTAAGGCCATCACCGGCCAGGATTTTGATGACTTGGTGGACTTTGTTGAGCTCGCACCGAATGAGAAGCGAGAATATCGCGAGGGTTTTATGATTACAGCTCGGAACAATTTTCACTCCATCCCTACCATCGGATTGCTCATCGAATCTCCTTCCGGAACATCTTGTTTCTATTCTGGTGACACCTATTTCGTCCCTAAAGATTTCGAAGAATATGAAAAAAGTGGTCTGATGACGAAGCAGCGGATCCAAGAACTGATGATGGGCTTTGATGCGGACTACGTCTTTCATGAAGGAGGAATCGCCCCCATTCATACACCTTTGGAACCCCTTATAAAAGCATCTCGACAAAGAACGTCAGGAAAAAACTCCATAGTCTTGGTCCATAAAAGCCAACCCAAAGGTCGAAATAAAGAAGAGCTAAAGGTGGCAAGCTCTGGAGAGCAATTTGTCTTCGAAGAGCATAAGAAGGATCCCATTTTGCAAAGTGATTATCAGCTCAACGACCATTAGCGCCACAGCAAACTGAAATTTGCTGCGCCAAAAACCTGTGGAGTTCCCTCTTGCCGGTCTTTTTCTAGCAAGCGATGTCAGAATCTTCTTCCGAGGTTTTTCTCCAAGCGTTGAGAATATTCGCATAGACCTTTGCGCCCTCTTTGAGGATGCCATCTTTAGTAAAGGCCCCAAATCTTTGTGGATTCATTCCCATATCCCACTCGAAATTATCCATAAAGCACCACAAGTAGTAGCCAAGGAAATTCTCCTCACCAATTTTTTCTTGTGCTCGTTGTGCTGCATAAAGGGCACGGGGGATATAGCGAGCCCTTTGCGCTTCATCATGCGTGGAAATGCCATTTTCCGTTACGATGACAGGGGCTTTATAGGCTTTGTGTGTTTCAATGATGGCTTCATAAAGACCTTCGGAGTCTTCCGCGAAAGGCATCTGAGTCATTGGGGCATGATAGCCCGTTGGTCCCATCATACCTATCACTGGTCTTACATAGTATTGACATCCCACAAAATCGGTTTTGGGTTTCGGCATATTCTCGTCAGTGACATTCACAAAAGGCATTTTAAATTCGAATTTCCCAGTACGGAAAAAGTTGAGTGAAGCGTCATTTATGAAGCGAGTGAGATAGTGAGTGGTGGGAAAGATCAGCGGATTTGTAGGAACAAATTTGAGATATTGATGCACAATTCCAATTTTGACACTTTTGGGGGCATTTTGCTTGAGTTTATCATAAACAAGACAATGAGCTTTTAAAGCTCCTTTGAGGAAATTGGCAGCCCTTTTGAAATTCATGAAACAGCCAGGAGAAAAAGCTCCCCGTATGAAACGGGAAAAGGCTTCAATCCCCGGCTCATTAATTGTGCAAAAATGCTCGACAAGGGGGGTACCTCCCCAACTTTTTGTCGTAAGAGCCTTGAACACCTTCTCAGAAAAACGAATAAAGGCATCGATATTTTCTTCCTTTTCAAAGCTCCCCTTCTCATGGAACCAGAGGGGTTCAGAAAAGTGATGGAGAGAGACCATTGGAGCAATTCCTGCACCACGCAAGGCCCTGCACAAATCGACATAGACCTGAAGATTTTCTTTATTCCACTCCCCTTCTTTGGGCTCGATTTGGCTCCATTCGATAGAAAAGCGATAGGAATTGACTCCCAATTCTTGAAGAGAAGCGATAATTTTTGCACGCCCCTCCTTCGTCTTATATTGCTGAAAGAGAGTTTCATCCCCTTTTTTCGGAAGATTCTTTTCGGGAACTTTTTTCTTTCCCCATTGGTACCACTGTGAATCGGGGCAATCATGAAAGGAATCTTGGGTCGTACAAGTCGCTGTTCCAAATAATTGAAATGGTTTCCCATTCTTGACCTTTTCTTCAATATTTTCGATCTTTTTCCACTCACGCGCATCCTTCAAGACTGAAGTAAAATCTTTGTTTGGATCAGAGAGTCGTGGCCAAGGAGAAAAACTTGCGATATAGGGAACTATTTTGTTAAAAGCCTGCATAAGACTCAATCCCAAACCAAATGGGAGCTCTACTAAAAGTGGTATAACATGCAAACTTTTCCAACTTTTAGATCCTTCTGGAAATGGCGTCAGGCGATTTTCAATATCCCCCCAAACGCTGGTATGAAAATGTGTAAATGTATCAATCATTCTGCTTTTAAAACCTCCATGAAAGCCGATTGGGGGATGTTCACCTTGCCAATCTCCTTCATTTTTTTCTTTCCTTTCTTTTGTTTTTCCCAAAGCTTCCGCTTTCGGGTGATATCGCCCCCATAGCACTTGGCAGTGACGTTTTTCGATAGGGCGCTGATGGTTTCACGGGCAATGATTTTCCCGCCAATGGCTGCTTGAATGGGCACTTTGAATTGCTGGCGTGGGATCACTTCGATCAACTTTTTACAAATGGCTCGGCCTTTCGTCTCTGCTTTGGAGCGATGGACGAGACAGGAAAAAGCATCAACAGGTTCTTCATTGACCCGGATTTCGAGTTTGACGATGTCAGCAAGTTCATACTTGTCAAATTCGTAGTCGAAAGAACCATAACCACGAGTGACGGATTTGAGTTTGTCATTGAAATCGGTGATGATTTCGTTGAGAGGAAAACGATAGGTCAAAAGAAGCCGTTTGGCATCCATTGTCTCGGTGTTGATTTGCTCTCCCCGCTTCTCCATGGCAAGGGCCAT
>JAAKFC010000090.1 GCA_011065225.1 Chlamydiota bacterium | reverse complement strand
CACCAGTCGCGCAGGTTCTCAATCCAGTGGAAATAGGTGCTCTCCCAATCCTCGGGAATGATGTGGACTTTTTTCTCGCGTACGGCTGCGATGAGTTTGTCTTTGAAAGGACTCATCTTGACGAACCATTGCTTGGAGAGATAGGGTTCGATGACCGCTTTGGAGCGATAGGAAACTCCTACTCGGTGGTGGTAGGGCTCCACTTTTTCCATTAGGCCAAGTGCTTTGATTGTATCGGCAACGGCAAGGCGCCCTTCTTCCATGGTGAGTCCAGCAAATTCTCCTCCATTTTCATTGATTTTGCCATCAGGGGTCATGATATTGATCATGGGCAGATTTTGGCGCAGTGCCATTTCATAGTCATTGGGATCATGGGCGGGAGTGATTTTTACTACCCCAGTACCGAATGCAGCATCGACGTAAGAATCGGCGATGATTGGAATTTCACGACCTGCGATGGGAAGGCGGATTGTTTTTCCGATGAGGGATTTATAGCGCTCGTCATCGGGATTAACAGCGACGGCTGTATCGCCGAGCATTGTCTCGGGACGGGTGGTCGCAACTACGAGATGGCCACTACCATCTGAAAGGGGATAGCGCATGTGCCATAGGTTGGAATCTTTGTCCTCGTATTCTACTTCATCATCGGCAAGAGCAGTTTGCGTAACAGGATCCCAATTGACCAGGTAATCGCCTCGGTAGATCAGTCCGTCGTCGAACATTTTTTTAAACATGGTGTGGACGGCTTTGCTGCGCTTTTCGTCCATGGTAAATGCAAGCCGATCCCAATCACAAGAGCAGCCGAGGCGTTTGAGCTGATTGAGGATGCGTTTCTGACTATTTTCTTTCCATTCCCATACGAGCTTGAGGAATTCTTCACGGGAAAAATCTTTGCGCCGTTTGCCGTTTTTCGCTATTTGATCTCGTTCGACGACTGTTTGGGTGGCGATACCGGCGTGGTCGGTCCCGGGAACCCAGAGTGCTTCGAAGCCCTGCATCCGCTTCCATCGGATCAGTACATCCTGAAGGGTATCGACGAGCGCATGGCCCATGTGGAGAACACCCGTTACATTGGGTGGGGGAATGGAGATGCAATAGGAGGGTTTAGAAGACGCGGCATCGGCTTTAAAAACCCCTTTTTTCTCCCAAAAGGAATACCACTTTTGTTCAATTTCTTTTGGATCGTAGGCGGACATAAGTTATGAATTATCACTGAATTCTACTTAAAAATCCAGGAAGATACAGCTTCCAAGAGAAATTCGTAAAACGGTCAAGTTTTTTGCTTCCTTTGCGATGGGCAATATCTGAAAATTCTTGCATATGGGGATATTTTTTATCGATATCGGCTTCCTCAAGATATTGCACTGCTACCCAATCACTATAGAGTTTCGATTCTAATCGAGCTCGTTTGAGTGTTTGCTCTGAGGGAGGTTTTTCTAGCAGCATCGCCCATGCAAAGCGAAGTGCGGCCTTTTTCGAAGCAAGTGCGCAATTTTCTGCTTTTTGCAATTTAGGAGCAATTGCGCTAAATCGCTTGCAAATGTCATCTTTTTCAATTTTCCCTTTAGAAGAGAGTTTTTGGGGTAGGGTGTGATAGAAATAATTTTCCCCCACTTTTTCATCCAAGTGCTGGTGCATGAAGATCTCTTCGATGATTTCTGGGGTCATCTGGTGAGGATCCACTTTAAAAACTTCTAATGTAGGTTTTTTTTCATAGCCTCGATTCCCAATAGCCATGTAATTTCCGTAAAATGCGAGACAAATTGCATGGTCTTGCCATCCTGAGCTGACGAAAGTGAGCTCTCGTTTTCGTATACGTGTTGCAATAGCATCATAGGAATGCTCAGCATAGGCCTTAATGAGGGCATTTTGTAAAATTTCTGCTTTTGTTGGCGTCAAGGCAAGTTTGGAAAAAATGTCCTCTGTGCGAAAACGCTGAAAAGATTCTGCCAGTGATTCAAAAAACCAATGAGATTGCGCTCCCTGTAGCTTGAGGGGATTTCCTTCCAATTCCACTTTCCCATCTAGCCCCAACCAATGGCTAAGTCGCTTTAGCTCTAAATATCCTTTTTCATACTTATTCAATTCGAAAAGATCTTGGAGCTGCTCGTGCCCAGTTAAATGAGGGACCAAGGCAGCGGAGACTTGTGTAGCTTTTTGCACGTGGTGGGGATTGGCTTTTGATTCTTCAATGAGCTTTTTTGCCACATTGTACTGCCCCGTTTCACAAGCTTGAAAGAGCAATTGATCGGTAGAGAAAAAGCGAAGGGTACACTCAAGTTGGACGAGATGCTCTGTGATTCTTTTCACGAAAAGATTGTACACAAGAGCGGATAGGCTAAAAAGCGTAGTCAAAATGGCAGTATGCACTCCTTCGATCCAATATTTTCGATTGGAAGAAAATATAATTCCGATGCAAACAAAGGGGATGCGCACAATCGCTTCAATCAGAGAAATAAGTGCAAGTCCCGCATAGGCCATCTCGCAGGTCACTCGATGGAGGAGAGTGTTGGTATTTTTGGCTTCTCGATCCCGATAAGCGCACAAATCATAAAATAGCTTGCTTGAATAGGCCCTGCGAATGCCTTCATGGGCGAGAATTTCATGGCGTGGAACGGTTAAGAACATAATGAAAAGAATTTTAGCAGGAGTCGATTTTTTTTACATGATTTTTTACGATTTTGTGAAGTTTTTCATCTCCAAGACAGAGAGAAAAGAGCTCAAGCTGCTGCATGAGACGGAGTTTTTCATAGAAAAAAGCCTTTTCAATCCACCCGTTCTTGAGGTTGATCCTTCCCTTTAAAAAATGCGAAAGCAGAGTGGTTGTGGGCGGAAAAGGGCATTCAGAAATGCTTGTGAGGTGGGAAAGGGCTTCTTCCTCTCCCTTTTCTTTAGCAAGATGACAGCCATGCAAGAAAAAATTGAAGCTTTTTTCATCTTGCAATGACTCTGGTGGAAGGGATCCCTGAATCTCTTTCGCCCTTTCCCATTTTTCCTCCTTTAAAGCTGTCCAAAGAGGATGAGGCTCATCGGGAAGAGGCATTCCATTTTTCAGAGAATATTCAAAACGGGCGTGTTTTATTTCTGGGCTCTCTTTTTCCAAAATCGAAAGATCGCCATCCCCGCCGAGTAGGAGCAGTGCGACATGGGCATTTTGCGTATCGGTATCGGCCAAATTGTCCCTCTCGAGCATCTCTGTCAAAACGGAAGGGAACCTAAGCCAGAAGGCTAATTGGATGATCAAGTGCTCCTTGCGTGACGCGCTAGGCGCAAAGAAAGGGAGCGGCTCTAAATGCTTTTCGAACACTTCTGCAATCTTTTTTGCATCGGAGAGATGCGACAGATGGCGCAGTACAATGAGGGCAAAATGATAAGCCGCTTGTCTATTTGTCTGGCTGGATTCATGCAGGCGAGAAAGGATGTTTTCTACTAAAATGGGCTTGAGAGGATGTTTGGGGTATTTGCGAAGAGCCAGTTCAAAACATTTTGCCTCTTCTTGAAATTCTCCGCCTGCTTTATAGACAAGCGATTTTCCTAAATATTCAAGAGGTCCCCCAGGAGTATTGTGGAGTTTTTCAAATTCTGTAAGCGCCTCGCCAAACAAAGCTTCTCTCTTACTTTTTTGCTTTTGCTTTTCCGCCTTTTTCAAAAGGGTCAGCCCTCCACGGAATGTCGCTTCTCTCCCTTCTGCTCGTCCTGGAAATGAGTGGGAGATTTTGCGGTATTCCTGAAGTGCTTCGTCATAGCTTTTGCGTGCCAAAAAGGCATCTGGAACCGCGAGACAGTTGACTGTGATCGTTTGGCTGCCCACGGAAATCTTTAAAGAGTCGATCGTAAAAGCGCCATCGCGCATGAGAAGGCCAATCCGCGTTCCAGGCAAGGGAATCACATTCAAAAACCCAAATTTTTGCACGCCGTCAAGAAAGAAACGAATATGATTTTCGATATGCGTAATCCGAATTCGATAAGGCCGCTCCTTTTCAAGGACCACCTGATCTGTATGAAAAACCTCAACATTCGAACGATAGAGTCGTACTCCTTGGTCAGAAAACCAAAGACAATACGACTCCTCGACTGCCTTGGGAAGATTGGTTTCTGAAATGCAAAAAAGAAAACCGACGCCATGATTTCCCTCTTTGAGAGTGAGCTCAGCTTCAATCAAAATATTCCCAGGAAATTGCGCTTTGGAAATCATCAGATTGACCCATTCGACCGATTCGATTCCCCGCATCAGAGCTCTGTGCTTGGCAAGGGCTATATTCTCTTGGAATTGCCAATCTTCCTTGCGCTCGAGCTTGAGTTCACTTGCTCTTTGCCATTCAGGGATTCCCTCGATGTAGTTTTCTAGCTCGCGCATCAGCTGGCGCATCTTCTGGAATCGTTTTTGAGGATTTTTCTCCAAACATCGCCTTGCGATATTCGAAAGATGTGGAGAAATCTCTCGGTCAGGGGCCACCTCTTCGGGATCGAGAATTTTCTCATGTTCATGCATCTTGCGAAATTCTTTCATCGACTTGCGCTTAAAGGGAAAGGAAAGTGTCAAAATTTGGTAGAGCACCACTCCCAAAGAATAGATATCCGCCTGCAACGAAGATTTTGCTCCAAAAGCTCTCTCGGGAGCCATATAGAGAAGTGTTCCGGGAATTTTTCCCGGTTGCGTGAGAGTGGAGCTTCCTTCCTTGAAATCGAATCCATTTTTTTCTGGGTGCGCAATGAAATCCGCAAGCCCCCAATCGAGAATGATTACCTCACCAAATTTTCCTACAATGATATTTTCCGGCTTGAGATCGCGATGCAAGACCCCCCGGCTATGTGCATAGGCCACTGCTCCACACACACTGAGGAAAATCCGTACAAGCGCCGGGACAGAAGATCCAATTGGATGCAGGGGTTCACCGTTTTTGCTCTGCTCTTTGGTCTTTTGCAAGATCTCTTTGAGCGTTTCTCCCTCGATGTGGGCCATCGTATAAAACGACTCCTCGATGGTATAAATAGGAATAATGCTTGGATGGGAGAGCTGCGCTGCAATGCGCGCCTCGCGAAGGAAGCGTTCTTGCATCGTCGGATTGTCTTTCCACTCAGCGCGCATTTGCTTGAGTGCTACATCTCGTCCGCATACTGCATCATGCGCGAGGAATACCTCGCCCATGCCTCCTTTGCCAATGCTTCTTAAAATCTGATAGTTTTTGATATTCACACTGAAATAAATCCCATAGATCATTAATATATGCAAGAAGAAACAGAGAAATGCATGAAAATTATTCTTACCGGAGACCGTCCCACGGGTCCCTTGCATCTTGGACACTATATTGGATCTTTGAAAAATAGAGTTGAACTCCAAGAGACCTGCACCCAATTCGTCATGATTGCCGATGCCCAGGCACTCACCGACCACGCCAAAGAAGCCGAAAAGATCCGAGAAAATATCCTCCAGGTCGCCCTCGATTACCTCGCCGTCGGCATCGATCCGGCCAAAACCACCATTTGCATCCAGTCACTTCTTCCCGAGCTTTTCGAGCTAACCTCTTATTACCTCAATCTCGTTACCTGGAATAGGCTCAAACACAATCCCACCGTCAAAGCCGAGATCAAGCAAAAAGGCTTTGGTGAAGCTGTTCCCGCCGGTTTCATGGTCTATCCTGTGAGCCAAGCCGCTGACATCACCGCCTTCAAGGCCAACCTCGTTCCCGTAGGAGAAGACCAGCTTCCCATGATTGAGCAAACCAATGAAATTGTCCGCCGCTTCAACAAGACCTACAAAAAAGAAGTTCTCGTTAGAGCTGAAGCTCTAATTCCCAAAATGGCTCGTCTTCCAGGAACCGATGGGGGAATGAAGATGAGCAAAACACTTGGCAATTGCATCTACCTTTCCGATCCTCCAGAGGTAGTAGAGAAAAAAGTGATGAAAATGTTCACTGATCCAGGGCACATTCGTGTAGAAGATCCTGGCAAAGTGGAAGGGAATCCCGTCTTTACCTATCTAGATACCTTTGATTCCAATACCGAAAAAGTACAAGAACTCAAAGACCACTACCAGAGAGGTGGTCTTGGCGATGTTGTTGTGAAACGATACCTCAATGAAGTACTTCAAAATTTTCTTGAGCCCATCCGCAAGAAACGTGAAGAGTATGCTCGCGATCCTGCAGAGGTAATGGAAATTTTGAAAAAGGGGACCGAAAAAGCCCGTCTCACTACAGCAAAAACGTTATCAGACGTACGTTCCGCCATGGGTATAGATTATTTTTAAGGAGGTGCTGAACAATTGCTTTGCCAGGAATTCGAGCTGAAAGCGCTGAAAAAAGCGATTTTGGAGATCGGAGTTAACTCTAAAGAGTTAATGGAGATTGAAAAACCCAAGTTGCTACCCATTATTCCTCTATGCTATCTACGCTGTCTACCTACTGCGCTTTGCTCGTCGCCCATATGTAAACATATGGCCTTCCTCTCAAATCTTGTATCTAAACAGCTCGCTA
>JAAKFC010000009.1 GCA_011065225.1 Chlamydiota bacterium | reverse complement strand
TCTGCGGCAACAGCCCCCCGCTGGATATTGGCATTTTCCTCAGCGAATTTTTTCACCGGTTCATAAGCCAGATGGAGAAGGCCGCAAAAGACGATCAGCTGTGAAAGAGGCATCCCGAGAGTATAAAGTCCAAATAGCACAACAATCGCAAGACAAAGTGTTGTGATGGCATGCAAAATAGGCCTTGTTAAAAGGCCATATTTAGCTGTCTTGCTCTCAAGGACTGCCATCCGATCATTTTGTTCTTTGTATTTTTTTAAGGAAAAGAGTTCCATCGCAAAGATTTTCACCGTTTGAATTCCCGCTAAAAAATCGATCAAAACAGAAGCAAAATGTTCTTGGTTGCGCTGCAATTGACGAGTAACTCTTTTCACCCTCCGCGCAAAAAAGACAATGGGAATGATAATGAATGGAATTCCAACGAAAATCACAAGCGAGAGCTTCCATGAAAGGTAAAAACACATGCATAAACAAGAAACGATTTTGAAGGGCGACTCAATGTAATTTGTCAAACAGGAGTTGATCGAAAGAGAAATTTGAGAGGCATCTCCAACGACCCGAGAAGAGAGCGTTCCAATATTGTATTCCTGATAAAAACTCATGGGAAGGGATTGGATGTGTTCAAAATAGTACTGCCTTAGGTCCCGACTCACCCGGATCGAGAGGATTTGGGTCGTATAACGACTAGCAAAAAGCCAGACGGCTTTAAAGACAGCTACACAAATAAGCATTCCAACAAGAGCGGCAAAATTGCTTGAAATCTCAAATTTGCTCTTGGCTTTGTTCAAAAGCCAATTTAAGGGATTCATCTCCTTTTTCTTTGCGAGATAAGTTGTGGCATCTTGCTTTGTAATTTCTCCCTTATTATCCTTATCGATTTCAGCCCATCTTTGCTGGACTTCATCATACGAAACAGAATTTCGAGTCACTTTATCTTCGGGCTTTTCCTTTGAAAAGAGGGTGAAAAAATCGGTTCCTGAGTTGGACACGACCCCAAGTGCGAACATCTCCATCTGAGAGGCGACCGTCAGGGCCAGAAGTGTGAGCAGAGTCGCAATAAATAAAGGAAAGTGCTTACGACTGCGAATTGCTAATTTAAAGAGTAATTTCATCTAGAAAAGATTTATACACTAAAGTTCTCTTCTAATCTACCTGAAATTTTCCAATTGTTCGGAATTTTTGATAGCGCTGCTGTAAAAGAACTTTGATTGGCTTCGATATGAGCTCTTTGCGAGTAGAGAGAACATACTCTTTAACACTTTGATAGACACTATCGGGATCGTGGTGAGCTCCACCTTGTGGCTCATCAATGATGGTATCAATTACACCAAGAGGCATCAGGTATTCAGCATGCAGTTTGAGTGCTTCCGCTGCTGTCTCTTTCTTGGCGCTGTCCTTCCACAAAATGGAAGCACATCCTTCCGGAGAAATAACCGAATAATAGGAATGCTCAAGCATGGCCACTCGATCTCCAATCCCAATCCCCAATGCACCACCCGAGCAGCCCTCTCCAATGAGAACCACAATGATCGGCGTAGGAAGCTGAGCCATTTCCATCAAGTTTTTGGCAATCGCCCATCCCTGTCCCCGCTCTTCGGCGGCAAGACCGGCAAAAGCGCCAGGAGTGTCGAGTAAAGTCAAAATAGGCAAACGAAATTTTGCAGCCAGCTGCATACAGCGCAGCGCCTTGCGATATCCTTCTGGATGAAGCATCCCAAAATTGCGTTCGAGACGACTTTCTGTATCACACCCCTTTTCTTGGGCAATGAGCATGAATTTTTCGCCACCAATTTTACAGAGGCCACAAATGACTGCATTATCATCGCGGAAATTGCGATCTCCGTGCAGCTCAGTAAACTCTTCGCAAAGAGTTTTGATGTAATCGACAGAACGAGGTCGTTTGGGGTGGCGAGAAATTTCAATCCGCTGCCAAGTGGTCAGCTCAGAATAAACCTTATTTTTGAGTATATCGAGTTTTTCTTCGAGCGAGACGATCTCATCATCAGACCAGAGCTGATTGCTCTCATTCTGCTGTTTGACCTCACTAAGAGTCTTTTCGTATTCTTTGATTTGTTTTTCGTGGTCCAACATAACTTAAGCGCGCGGGGATCTACCCCTCTCTAATTGAAAGTTCCATTATCCTCGAATGAGACTATTTTTTCAATCGACTAAAAACTTAAGTTATAACCCTGCTGGGCGCTCACTAGCATGTCCCCCAGAAGTTGGCATAGGTGAGGGTTTTGTTCTTTTTTCAATCAATTTTTTCATTTTTTTGCCAGCAGTGAATTTGACGGCAGCACGAGCCGGAATGATGATGGGGACGGAAGCATTTTTGGGATTTCTTCCAATTTTTTGTTTACGCTGAACAATCTCAAAGACACCGAAATCCCTGAATTCTAAGCGATCTCCATTGGCAAGAAAATCTGTCATCCTATCAAGAAAAGATTGTATTGCATTGCGAACATCATTAGGATGCAGTCCAAGTTCTTGAGAAATCACTTGGATCAATTTTTTCTTTGTGATCGTTGCCATAGCCAATCTCCTGTGTTTTATCACTTTAGCCTCATTGTTGTAAGGAGACCAATTTCGAGCAAGTCTTTTTTTAAAAAAGAGAGAGAAAGAAAGAGGCAAAAATTAATTTTTGATCGTAATGAGGACTTTTTTCTTCTTGCCCGCCCCGAGAAGGAGGAATTTCCCGTCGATTAGGTCATTTTTTCCTATCTGGTGAGAGGGGTCAGTGATCTTGTCATTATTGAGATAAGCCCCGCCATTTTTGAGCATACGGTTGGCCTCTCCCTTACTCGAGAGAAGTCCCGAGGAGGCTGCAAGATCGGCATAAGAATGCCCCACAACTTCATTGGCTGAAAGGCTCACATTGGGCATATCCTGTGCGATTTCTTGCAAGATATCAGCATCGAGTTTCGCCTCCTTGCCAGGGGCAGCTCCTTCTGTCACTTTAAGAGCTTTTTCCAACCCTTCTTTCCCATGGACAATACGCGTGATTTCTTCTGCAAGACGCTTTTGTGCAGAATTCGGGATATATCCCAGCTTTTGCATTTCAGCTTCAATCTCCGCAATTTCCTCCAGTTCCATGAAGGTAAGCATTTTCATCATATGGATCACATCAGCATCGGGAAAACGGACAAGATATTGATAGAATTGATAGGGAGAGCATTTCTCAGCAGAGAGCCAAATTGCCCCCTCTTCCGTTTTTCCAAATTTTTTCCCATCGCTACGCGTGAGTAAGGGCCAGGTAAGGCCATATACAGTTCTTCCTGCCAGTTTACGCGTCAAATCAATACCCACCGTAATATTTCCCCATTGATCACTCCCACCCATTTGCAAAGTAACATCATATTGGGAATTGAGGTAGTAAAAGTCATAGGCCTGAATGAGCTGATAGCTAAACTCCGTAAAACTGATCCCCTCTTCTGACTGAAGGCGGGCCTTTACGCTTTCTTTGGCTAGCATTGTCCCTACACGAAAATGCTTGCCCACTTCTCGCAGGAAATCGATCAGACTAAAATTGTGAAACCATTCGTCATTATTCAAAATGATCGGCTTTGGAAGAGTCCCTTCGAAATCGAGAATTTGCTCAAAATGGAGCCGGATCGCATGGACATTATTGAGAATCGTTTCAGTATCGAGTAAGGGACGCTCAGCGCTCTTTTCTGAAGGATCGCCAATTCGTCCCGTTGTTCCTCCGAGAACAACTACGGGAGTATGACCAAAACGTTGGAAATGAGCCAGTGCCATGATCCCAAAAAGATTCCCCAAGTGGAGACTATCAGAAGTTGGGTCAAAGCCCGCATAGACCTTGATGGGCTTTTCACATTCTTTTTCTAGGGCTTCACTTGTCAGGGCATTGATAAACCCCCGAGCTCTCAAATATTGAATGACATTTTTAGACATGATTGAAGGGCATCATACCTCATAACGATTTATTCGGTATACACATCTGAATTGAAAAATTGGAACCTTGAATTTTGAAGCTTCGAAGCAGCTCATATTTGAGAATATGAGCGATGGAGAAGATTCGAAAAGTAGGAATTTCCGATGAAGGGGAAAACCAATTCTTCATTCATGATGTGTATACTTCCCTATCTGGATTTTTTCCACAATTTTGGAAATTTTCAGTGAAATTTCAGCAGCATTTTGGTTTTCATCAAAAAGAGAAATCGTCTTTTGACGCAAAACTATGCGCCGACCGGCATGGCGAGAGATCCACTGATGGATTTCAATTGATTTCCTCTCGATTGCCTCCTTCGTAATTTTTGCATCCATCATTGCAAGTCGTTTCTTCAATTTTTCTCGTGCTTTTTTCGTCTTGAGGCTTTCTTCTGCCAATACTTTTTTCTTGTTGTTTTTCTCGGGTAATGAGACCATAACTACACTCCTGGTAACTTTTCAGACTATCGTCCAAAACAGTTTTTTGCAAGTACTTGGAAAATTTTTATTATAATTGCTATATATATGGGTATGTCACTTGATAACGCTAAAGACGCTGCTAGCCGAAAAGCCTTAGAATTCGTCCAAGATGGAATGCGTATTGGACTTGGAACAGGCTCGACTGCCACACATTTCATTCAGCACTTGATTGAAAAGTGCAAGCAGGGCCTCAAAGTTGAAGCAGTTGCCACTTCGATTGCTTCGCAAGAAATGGCAAAAAAGGGAGGGATTCCTCTTCTCGATATCAATACAATTTCCTTTCTTGACTTAAGCGTTGATGGAGCCGATGAGATTGATCCTGAGAAACGGCTCATTAAAGGAGCGGGTGGGGCTCTTGTGCGAGAAAAAATCATTGCTGCAATGAGCAAAGAGATGATTGTGATTGCCGATGAGAGCAAACTCGTCAAAAAACTCGGAGCCCATCCTCTTCCAGTAGAAATTATACCCTTCGGTGCAGAAGCTACGAAAAAACACATCGAAGACAAAGGCTTTTCAGGGAAGTGGCGCAAAAATGGCCGCGAGACACACTACCTTACCGACAATCAGAACTGGATTTTTGACATCACATTTCCTTCCCCTATCGATGAGCCTGAAGCCATTCATCTTTCTCTTCTTTCCATTCCCGGCGTAGTAGATACAGGATTTTTCTTCCATCTTGCAAAACAGTGTGTTATTGGTAAACAAGATGGAACTACCACTATCATTTAGAAATTAGCCAACATTTAGCAATTAGCCAATGGAACTTGTACAAATCTTCTTCAATAAAATTATGCAGTCGCGTGCTTATACCGTGATTATTCTCGGCAATGAACAAAAACAATTTGCAATCTATACCGATCCACTCGTCGGAAGAAACTTACAAATTCTCCTAACAGGTGAGCCCCATCCCCGTCCTTATACTCACAATCTAATGGCTTCTATTTTCAAAGGATTTGACATTCGTCTGAAGCAAATCATCATCAATAATATTGAAGATACGATCTATTTTTCTCGCCTTTTCCTCGAGCAAGACTGTGGAGAGCAAAAGCAAATCCTCGAGATCGACGCCCGCCCCAGCGATTGCCTCACCCTTGCCCTCATGCACAATGCCCCCGTCTACTGCCGCAAGGAAGTCCTTGAGCAAGCCGTACCCATTGAGGAATAGATTCTTACAAAATTAAAATAATAATTAGCTATTATTAATCTTCTCTTTATGTTATGTTTATGTTTTCTTAATAAAAAAAGGAGTAAACTTCGATGATTCATATTCAACATGAAGGTTTATTTGACCAGATTTCTTATTTAAATGAAACAGTTGTGGGATTGATTTATAACAAACAATACGATGTAGCGCTAGAAAAAACAAAAGAGGCATGGCAATTAGCAAAGGAAGACCTAAATTATTTTAACGATGAATACTTTAAATCCTTGAACAACTTTACTGTTATTTTAAATAAAAAATCTGAATCTTCATTCGATAAAGAAGACTACAATGCAGCATTTCTAACAGCTGCTCGAATAATGGATATAATTAAAACAGACGAGTTGGAAAGATCTTCATCATCTTCATCAATACCTGTCCTGTATGAGGCAAGTTTAAAGCATCAAAGTGCCATCAGTTTGAATCTTCAAGCTAAAGTTTTCAATGAGCAAAAAAAATATAAAGAAGCTTCAGCAAAGGCAAAACAAGCGCAGCAAATGGCAGAAAGTGGACTTGTACTGAATCAAAATGACTTAAAGGCTGGGCTATTATTTCAAGTTGCAAGTGCCTTATTCTACCAGACCAAATTTGAGCAAGCGATTGCAAAAGCGAAAGAAGCATCTCAAGAAGCAATACAAACATTGAAAACGACATTGAATGATGAAAATTACAAAGATGGCGTGCAAAAAATCATTGAATCAGCCTCAAAGCTTTATGATGAAGCAGAACAATATCTAGAAGCCACATCTTCTCTTTTACTATTTTCAAATAAAATGGTCAGTACTTCACATTGAATTTGTTTTCAGCAAGTGCAAGGATTGCAGAAATGGCATCCTGCGCATCTTCCCCATTAGCTTCAATTTGGATCTTTGCTCCTTTAGCTGCTGCAAGCATTAAAATGCCAAGAAGAGACTTGGCATTGACCGTGAGGTCTTGATACGTCAGGTTGATTTCTGACTTAAAATTGGAAGCACATTTGACAAGTTCTGTCGAGGGGCGGGTATGCAACCCCTTTTCATTGATGATGGTAAAGATCTTTTTTTCTTTCAATGCCATAAATTTAAATTAAGTTATCAAGCTGCGAGACGAGTTGATCAAACTGGTTGATCGTCGCTTCGATGGGCTTCTTTTGCCGCATATTTACTCCAGCTCGATCCAATAAGTCAAGAGGATAATGACTACACCCTGAAGAAAGAAAATTCATATAGGCATCTCGGGCTTCTTCTCCCTCACTTGTCACCTTCTCAAAAAGAGCATGTGCTGCACTGATTCCCGTCGCATATTGATAGACGTAAAAATTGTTGTAGAAATGGGGAATCCGAGCCCATTCAATGTCAATCTCAGGATCAATGACTACATCAGGACCAAAAAACTCTTCATTCAATTTGCGATAGAGTTCTTTGAGAAGGCCCGGGGTGAGGGGTGTATCTTGCTCTGCAAGTTTGTGGACGTTAAGTTCAAACTCCGCAAACATCGTCTGTCTGAAAAATGTAGCACGAATATCTTCGATTTTTTGATTGATCAGATACGCTCTCTGCAGATCAGTGAGATCTTGCTTCATGAGGTGCGCAAACATGAGCTCTTCATTGAAAGTAGATGCCACTTCAGCTAGGAAAATAGGATAGTGGCTGTATTGATAGGGCTGATGTTTGTGGCTCATGAATGAGTGCATGCTATGCCCTGCTTCATGGGCAAGTGTCATGAGATCATGGAATGCTCCTTGGAAGTTCATCAGAATATAGGGCATCGTGTCATAGCTTCCGGTGGAATAGGCCCCAGAACGCTTGCGCAAGTTTTCGTACCGGTCGACCCAGCGATCCTGCTCGAGTCCACCCCGCAAAATCTCTTGGTATTCTTTTCCAAGAGGCGCAACCGATTCGATTACCATTTTTTCTGCCGCATCATATTCGAATTTCATGTCGACTTCTTCCACAATCGGAACATAGACATCATAGAGATGCAACTCATCGAGGCCAAGTGCTTTTTTGCGCAGTTTCATATAGCGATGCAAAACAGGCAAATGCTCACGGACCGTGCCTATGAGATTGGAGTAGACTCCAGTATCAATTTGATTAGGAAAAAGAGATGCATCTAAACAAGAAGAATATCCTCTTGAGCGCATGTTAAAGACGTGCTTTTGTATGTGTCCATTAAATAATTCACAAATGGTATTTTCAAAGCCTTCAAATGAACCATGTAGGGATTGAAAGGCGCTTTTGCGCAAGACTCGGTCTCGATCTCGCAAATAGATAGAATATTTCGCATGGGTGACTTCAAGCTGTGAACCCTCGCTATCTGTCGCTGGAGGAAATTGAAGATCCACATTGTTAAAAGCACTAAAAGCTGTGACCGAAGTGCCAAGAGCTTTGCCAGACATGGCAAGAAGCTCTTCTTTATCGGAAGAAAGGGTATGGGACTTCATGCGAACAATCCGCTCCAAATAGAAATGGTATTCTTCAAGGAGAGGATCCTTGAGATAGGCCTCAATAACCGCATCGGGAAGAGCCAAAAGTTCAGGTTCTGCCCAAGCGAGTTCTTGGCTAAAATCGTGATAGAGTGTCCCCATTACGGCATTGGCTTTTTTATGCTCTTCATTGGCAAGGTCCTCATCAAAGCGCATGTGGGCATAGGTAAAGAGCCGCGAGAGATTCTGGTCAAAATCCAGGCTCAAAGCAAGAAATTCTTTGAGAACCTGCGTCCCTTCCCCCAGACGGCCTTTGAACGCAGCCAGCTCAGGCCAATGGGGCTTTTTCTGAGGACGTCCCATCTGATTGAGCTCTGCCTGCCAAGTCTTCAGATCCTCATAGAGGGCCTCAACATTCCACTTATCCTCTTGGGGGATTTCCATCCGTTCTTTTATTGCTTCAGCTGTCTCCGTCATATTTTTTCTCCTCTAAGAGGGTGTATGTGAATTCATTCCGCTGCCAATAAAAGCCATCTTTTCCCCTATAAGACGTTCTTCGAACTCCACAAACTCAACTTGAGTTTGCTCCGTCCTCCAGAACGTTCCTCTAGGAAAAAATCTTGACTTTTGGCAGCGAAAGCAATTCACATACACCCTCTAAGCTCATAGGTCAAACTATTATTCCAAAAACTCACGCAAAGTCAATCTATAAAATTATTTAGCAACCTATAGCTAATACTGCTAAATTGTTGTCAGAAATTCCCACTTACCGTACAATGGAGAATTACAAAGAATTTTTCAGAAGAAATAGGAGTATTTCATGACACAAACAACATCTCAAAAAATTTCTTTAAAGCCTCTCGGGAATCGCGTTGTCGCAAAGAGAACAAAAGAAGAGGAAACCACTAAGGGCGGAATCATCCTCCCCGATACAGCAAAACAAAAACAAGAAACTGCCGTTGTCGTCGCCATCGGTTCTGGATCCAAAACGAAAGAGGGAAAAGACATTCCCGTTCCTGTTTCTGTTGGTGATACCATTTTGATGGACAAATATGCGGGACAAGAAGTGACGATTGATGATGAAGAATATATCATTGTTCGCGCAGACGACATTATTGCGATTATAGAAAAGTAAGAAGGAGATAATCAATGGCTGCAAAAGATATCAAATTTAAAGAAGAAGCTCGGCAAAAGATTCTGAAAGGAATCAAAACCCTAACTTCTGCTGTCAAGGTCACCTTGGGTCCAAAGGGACGCAATGTCGCCATCGACAAATCATATGGCGCTCCACATATCACCAAAGATGGTGTGACTGTTGCAAAAGAAATCGAGCTGGAAGACAAGCACGAAAACATGGGCGCCCAGATGGTCAAAGAAGTGGCCAACAAAACTTCTGATAAAGCAGGTGATGGAACCACTACTGCAACTATCTTGGCTGAAGCAATTTATAGCGAAGGATTGCGCAATGTAACTGCTGGTGCAAATCCCATGGGATTAAAGCGGGGAATTGAGCTCGGCGTCAAAGAAATCACAGAGCAACTCGAAAAAATGTCCAATCCGATTAAAGATCACAAGGAAATCGCTCAAGTAGGAACAATTTCTTCTAATGGTGATGCAGAAATCGGCGAAATCATTGCCAAAGCAATGGAACGCGTTGGAAAAGATGGCACAGTGACCGTTGAAGAAGGCAAAGGCTTTGAAACAACACTCGATGTAGTCAAAGGGATGAACTTCGACCGAGGCTATCTCTCTGCTTATTTCATGACAAATGCAGAATCCCAAGAAGCAATTCTCGAAGACGCTTTTGTTCTCATCTATGAGAAGAAAATCGCCGCGATGAAGGAATTCCTTCCCATCTTGCAAGCAGCGGCAGAAAGTGGTAGTCCCCTTCTCATCATTGCTGAAGATGTCGAAGGCGAAGCACTTGCCACTCTCGTTGTCAACCGCTTGCGTGCTGGCCTCAAAGTCTGTGCTGTAAAAGCTCCTGGCTTTGGCGACCGTCGCAAAGCAATACTCCAAGACATCGCCACCCTCACTGGTGGAGAATTCATCAGCGAAGAGCTCGGCTTTAAACTCGAGAATATCACCCTCGAAATGCTTGGAAAAGTCAAAAAAGTGATCATCAACAAAGAGGAAACCACTCTTGTTGAAGGCGCAGGCAAAAAAAAAGAAATCCAAGACCGAATTGCTCTTCTCAAGCATCAGATCGAAGAAAGCGATTCTGACTATGACAAAGAAAAGCTTCAAGAGCGTCTAGCCCGCCTTGGAGGCGGTGTCGGAATCATCCGCGTCGGAGCAGTAACAGAATTGGAGATGAAAGAGAAAAAAGACCGCGTCGACGATGCGCTCCACGCAACACGTGCAGCTGTCGAAGAGGGAATTCTCGCTGGTGGTGGCGTTGCACTCATCCGCTGCATCCCCTTCCTCGAAAAGCTGGCACAAAAAGTATCTGGCGATGAAAAAATTGGGATAGAAATCCTCATTAAAGCGCTCAGTTATCCATTGCGCCAGATCGCAGAGAACTCTGGTGAAGAGGGTTCTATTGTCGTCCAAAAAGTAGCCCAAATGAAAGAAAAAGAGGGTTGGGATGCACAAAACAATGTGTATGGCGATATGATCAAGGCAGGGATCGTCGATCCTACTAAAGTCGTCCGTCTCACCATTCAACTCGCCGCTTCGATCGCAGCGCTTCTACTCACTACAGAAGCCCTCATCGCTGATGAGAAAGTAGAGGGGTCAGCAGCTACAGCTGCAGCTCCCGGCATGGGTGGCATGGATTACTAATCCATTTGCATCTTGCTTTCTGAAAAAGCGCTCCAATTGGAGCGCTTTTTTTTTGATGTGTCTATTGAACCTTTTGCATTTTTTGCGTATGGTCAAAGCAAAATAGGTTTGGAGGGAAATATGCGAGCTTGGGTCATTGTTCTCATCATTATCGCAGCGATCATCGTACTGTTTTTTTTGGGTTGGTCTCGCGTGCCAGACATGCTTGCCAATAACCTATCAAAAAAATTAGGAGTCGCCGTATCAATTGACTCAATGGGACTCCACCCTTCGCGCATCGACGTAAACAAGCTTACCATTGGTAATTCACGTGGCTACTCTCTTCCCAAAGCCTTTTCAGCCGAAGAAATCCTGCTCCACGCTCCCTTAACGAATTATTTTAGCGACGATATCGTCGTTGATGAGATAGATGTCAATGACATTTACTTAGGCCTCGAATTCGACTCCACTTCTGGCACAGATGGCAACTGGACCAAGATCTTAAGTCATTATGAAGATACAGCCCACCTCGATGAAACAGGTGGAAAAAAAGTGACCATCAAAAAACTCATTTGTAACAATATTCGTACAGAACTTCTTTTTCGCAGCAATGGAGGAACTATCAAAAAACTCCCTATTATAAAGCAGATCGTACTGACGAATATTAGTACAGAAGGTGGCTTCCCCACAGATCAGCTCATGAGTAGCATCTTGGGCCAAATGCTCAAAGAAGTTTTCATCCAACAAAATATGAAAAGCATGATCAAAGGACTGTTAGATTCTCCTGGAAATGCGGTGGATACCTTCCTCAAGCCCTTTAAGGGGATATTTAACGCGGTCCCAAATGATGAGATCGATGAAACCCTCAGTGCGTAAAAAGCGATGCCCATTCTCACATCAAAATATAAGGCTCCTGTTTGGCTTGGCGGAAAACACGCCCAGACAATCATCCCCTCCCTTTTCCGTAAAGTAACCGGCATTCAGTATCTGCGCGAGCGGATTACAACGGATGACGATGATTTTCTCGATCTCGACTGGTCGCGCATTGACAGCAAAAAACTCGTTATCTTATCTCATGGATTGGAAGGATCCTCGAATCAGCACTACATCCTCGGAATGGTCAAAGAGTTCAATGCCCGTGGTTGGGATGCCCTCGCCTGGAATTTTCGCGGTTGCAGTGGTGAATTGAACCATTCCCTTCGCCTCTATCATGGAGGAAGCACCTATGACCTAAAAAACGTCATTGACCACGCCTGCAAAACCAAAAAATACAAGCAAATTTGCCTTGTGGGCTTTAGTCTGGGAGGAAATATCATCCTCAAATACATGGCCGATTATAAACCCGATCTTCCCAAAGCCCTGAAAAGAGCTTGCGTTTTTTCTGTCCCTTGCGATCTCTATGCTTGTGCTCGCAACCTCTCCGCAGGAATCAACCGACTCTATTTGAACCGCTTTCTCACCACACTTAAAGACAAAGTGGCTCGCAAGGCCGCCAAAAACCCCGGACTCTATGCCAGTGTAAGCCTTGATAAAATCCAAGATTTCATCGATTTTGATAATTACATCACAGCACCCATGTCCGGCTTTAAAGATGCCCTCCACTATTACATCGAATGCAGCAGCAAACACAGCATTCCAAAGATTGAGACCCACACGCTTATCGTCAATGCTTTCAATGACCCTTTTCTACATCCAGCTTGTTTTCCAACCGAACAATGTCAAAGGAGCGACATCGTCTTTTTTGAAGGCCCCTACGATGGGGGCCATATTGGATTCATGAAAGATCACGTCATTGGAACCTACTGGTCCGAAGAAAGAGCAATCCAGTTTTTAGAGGAGGGTATTTAAATAGGAAGAGTACGATTTATGATGCCACCATGCTGTTTGCCCCATACTTCATTAAAAAATGGATACATTTCTAGAAATCCTTTTTCCAATAGAGTTGTAAAACGATTTAATATGACTTCGATCTTACCATGCCCTGAATCTAAGTTACATTCTCCAAATATTGAACCATATTTAATATCATAAAGAGATCTTCCCTCCTGGTATATTGTATCCACTGTTGTAGTATTATCGAATCCACAGAAATCCTTAAAAGCAACGAAGAAGCGATTTTCATTAAATCCCCACATTACGGATTTTTCTAAATGATTAGGTTGCAAAACTCTCTCCGCAAACAAATCTTTATTTTTAGAAATATTGAGAGAAGGTAAATAATTTTCACAGGAAAATCCCACATGTTTATCGACGATTGATTTTAGCTTATATAAATCCCCTTCTTTGAACATTTTTTCAATAAAAGGTTCTTTATGTCGAAATATTTGATCCAATTTTTTCAATGCTGCTTCACAATTCTCTTCTGGAGAAGAAAAGGTTTCACTCAAATCTGTGCAATCAATGTTTTCTGTACCTTCTCCAAAAACATGACTCAAATACCCGCCTTCAGAAAAATACCCCATCGCTACAATTACAATTCCCGCAGCAGTGGTAAACATTGCATTTCTTCTTTCTTTACTGCCCTTTGCATTTACAAAATTATAAATCCCGTACGCTGTTGTTAAAGTTCCAGTGCTCATGGTAATAGTTGACATAGACATGAATATTCTCCTTATGTATAGATTAGGTTAAGAATGGCCATTAGTTTAGACACTTCTGGACTTTTACACAATCCCAAATCTAGATATATTGAAGAGCATATATGAAATTTTTCTCTGTCTTTTTTCTTCTTCTTCTTATTGCTGTTTTCTCAAGACTTGATCGTCATTTCTTCAAGCAGAATGACAGCTTTTGCCCCAAATACATCTTTCCTAATTGGTCGCGCCTTCCACAATATGAGACGAAACCAAATGAAGTGGACGAAATCTTAAGTCAACCCTTCACTTATTTGACGAAGGGAAAACAATGTTTTGTATTCTTAAGCCAAGATCAAAAATGGGTCCTCAAATTTCCCAGACTCCCCCGCAGTAAAATGCACTACAGTTGGAATCGCTCTACCCCCAATCCCTTTTTCGAAAATGCACTAGAAAATGGCAAATGGATCTATGAAGAGCTCGGAAATGAGACAGGTATTATCTATGCTCATCTCAAGCCAAGTCAGCATTTGGGATCGATTCATCTCATTGATCGTTTTCAGCAGCACTATTTCCTTTCACTAGATGATCTTCCTTTTTTCATTCAAAAATATGGCGAGAACTTTTTCTCTTTTTTTGAAAAATTGAAAGATCCAAAGCCTCTCATTGCAAATACCGTGCAGCTCTTTGCCAACTTGTATGAAAAGGGATTTATTGATCGAGACCCTATTCTCGATAAGAATTTCGGTGTAGTGGATGGCTTACCTTTCATCATCGATATTGGACAACTAGAAAAATGTGAAAAGCTCCCACCACGCACGGAATATCTTTACGAAATGACCCAAAGTTTAGGAGGAAAACTGCAGCGCGAATCTCCTCATCTTTACCAGTTTTACAAAAAACTCTTGCAATGAAATTTTTCCTTCGCAAAAATGGTTCTTTAATTATCTTACGAGGTGTAAAATGAAAAAAGCCCTTCTTGCCCTTTCTATAATCGGTTCACTTCCTCTCTCTGCACGAGAATTATGGTGTGAACAGTGTGAACCAGAATGTGAACCATGTTGCCAAGAACAACTTTTTGTCGAGCGTTCTCAAATTTATGTCAGCGCTGAATTCCTATATTGGACAGTAGAAGAAGGGACTATGGATTATGCCCTGCGTGAAACGATAGCACCATCTAATGATGCAACTTTTGCAACAGGGAAATACAAAACAGCAGATTATGACTGGAAACCCGGATATCGTGTAGGACTCAGTTATTATAACTGCCCTAAGTATTGGGAAATGACAGCTGAATATACCTGGCTGTTTGATAAGGGTTCCAATCAGGTGACATCGGACTTCATTCGGCCCACTCGACTTACCAACGCTCTAGGGCCCTTTTCAAGCGCAAAAAGCCTCATTGATCTGCACTACCATGTCGGAGATCTCTACGCAACTCGCGTTTTTGATCCCAACCCTCATTTGCGTCTGCGCCTACTCGGAGGACTCACAGCTGGCTATATTGAGCAAAGCTGGAAAATCCGCTATAAAAATTTTCTCGACATTTCTGAGCGCATTAAGGAAAAATGGCGCTTCTGGGGTGGCGGATTGCGGATGGGTGTTCGCGCTGATTGGTTCTGGGGCTGTCAATTCTACCTCACTGGGAAGACGACATTTGCCACGTTGATCGGATCGTATAAAAATGAAGAAACACAGAAAAGGCCCAGTGATAATGTGTTCTTTGGAAATGCTAAATACGATGATCATCGCTTTGCTATGCATGCACAGTTTTTGCTAGGGCCTTCCTGGCAAATCCCCTGCGACTGTTGGAGTTTTGAGCTGCTTGCAGCCTATGAATTCAATGTTTGGTTCAATCTGCATGAGCGGATTCGTTCTACATCAGCAATATTTGATGATTCCATTGAATCTCTCTATGCCAATAGTCTCTTTGGCACGCAGGGGCTCACATTACGTCTCAATGTAGGTTTTTAAACCCACTTGGTTTTAACAAATAGGATGATGCCGCCCCTGATCTTTAGGAGGCGACTGTTTTGGCTCTGTGGTCGGTTTTTCAAGGGCATCGCAGGCATTGAGAATGTCTTGAAAAAGAATGTCTGCCATGTCATGGCTGAAATTCTCCTTCACAACAACGCGTAAAAGAGCAATCTCTTCCGCATTGGGGGGCATGGTATAGGCCGACATCACCCATCCCCTTTCTCGCAATTTGCTTGAGAGATCAAAGACACTATATCCTTTCATCTCATCTTTCAGACGCATGGCAACAATGGGTAATTTTTGACTCCGGTTGATCATTTCAAATTTGCCGCTTTTTTCTAAGAGTCCGGCTAAATACTGCGCATTCTGGAGACAGTTTTGCATGATATTGCGATATCCTTCCTTGCCGAGGCGCAAGAAATTGTAGTATTGGCCAATCACTCCCAAACTATTGCAAGAGAAGTTGAGTGTGAAGGTGGGCATCCAACCTCCGAGGTAATTGACTTTGAAGATGATCTCTTCTGGAAATTCGGTTTCTTCGCGCCAGAGCATCCAACCAATGCCAGGGTATACAAGGCCGTATTTGTGCCCAGAAACATTGATGGATTTGACTTGCTCAAGACGAAAATCCCATTTGAAGTCAGGCTCAGTAAAAGGCGTTACAAATCCCCCACTGGCTGCGTCAATGTGCATGGGAATATCCCAGCCCTTTTCTTTCTTTATTTTTAAAAGGAGCTCGTTGATTTCTTCAATGGGATCAGATTGTCCGGAATAGGTTGTTCCAAGAATAGCACCCACACAAATCGTATTTTCATCGATCGTTTGTTCTACTTTTTCAGCAGTGATGGTAAAGCAATCTTTTTCGAGTGGGATGATGCGCATTTCAACATCAAAATAGCGGGCAAATTTCTCCCAACAGACATGGACTTCTGCACCAAAGACGATATTGGGCTTATCCGTTTCATTTTTTCGCCGTGTTTTGCGCCAATTCCACTTATGTGCAAGAAGAGCGAGCATAATTGCTTCAGAAGAACCAATGGTTGCTGCTCCAATCGCATTATTCTTCTCAGGAACATTAAAGAGATGAGCCAGCA
Source organism: Chlamydiota bacterium (assembly GCA_011065225.1). GTDB lineage: Bacteria > Chlamydiota > Chlamydiia > Chlamydiales > Rhabdochlamydiaceae > Sacchariniichlamydia. The sequence continues at coordinate 2,171 of JAAKFC010000009.1, read as the reverse complement.
TATTGACACATCGCTTATGAAGTACTTCTGTCTGGGGATACTCATCATGATCGATGAAATTCTTATGCATATTCTCATTGAGGAGTTTGATTGCCTCTGGTTCCATCCAAGTCGTCACAAAGCTCGCGAGGTTGAGGGAGGGATTGGCATCCATGTTGAGTTCATCATGGATGAGCTGATAAGCGGCATTTGCCGGCATGCTCTTTTCTGGAATGGCATTTTTGGGAATAGGCTCGCGAAAATAGCGACCGCTATACGTGCTAGCATGCCCTTTTTCTGAAGAATTTGCTTTTCTACTTAACATGATGGATTTCCTTTGCCTTGCGCTTCCAGCTGGGTTTTCTCATTCCATAAATGATCTGCGGCAAAACGAGCGCCAAAATCACTCCGATCCCTAAAAAAGAAATATAAAACTTGGGATGTGTAAATGTGAGTTGCGATGGAGGGAAAAACCCCACAAAAATGGCAAATAAAGCTCCCAGTATGCCGATTCCTGCAACGAGCCACATTCCAAAATTCCCACCTGGTATTTTGTATGATCTCTGAACATTAGCTCTTTTGTATCGCAAATGAATCGCTGCAGCAAAGAGCAAAATATACATGATGAGATAGATAATGACTGTCAAATCAGTGAGCAGAAAAAAAGCGCTACTCACTGTCGGTTCCACGAGATAAATAAGAGATATGAAAGAGACAATAATGCCTTGCACGATCAAGATGCTTGCGGGAACTTTTGCTTTATTGGTGCGCGAGAGAAACGGCGGGATGAGTCCTAGCTTAGATGTTGCAAAAATCCCCTTACTGGGCCCCACAATCCATGCAGCAACTCCTCCGATTGTTCCATATGCCAATAAAAGGCCAACCACTGGAAGAAGCCAATGAATATGAAAAAGTTTCAAAAGCTCATCAAAAGCTTGCATGATCCCAGCAGTCAGGCTAATTTTTTCTTCAGGGACAACTGCTGCAACAGAAAGAGATCCAAAAAAGAAAATAATGAAAATGATTCCAACAGCAAGAAAAATGGCTTTTGGAAAACTGCGCTTGGGATTTTTCACATCATGCACGTGGACTGCATTGACCTCCATGCCTGAAAAGAGAAGGATAATTCCCGCAAGCAAGGAGAGATTGGAAAAATTGCTAAAGTCGGGAATAAAAGACTTGCTATTTGAGATAAATTCCAAAGGCTTTCCAGAAAGCCACCAAATGATGCCAAGGCCAATAATGAAAATCGCTGGCAAAATCGTTCCGAGGATCACTCCTGAACTGGCAAGCCACCCGGAGGCTTTCATCCCTCGCAGGTTGATCAGTGTGGATCCCCAATAAATCACAAGAATCACAGCAATATTGTATAGAGGATTTTCTGCAAGCTCTGGCGTAAAAAAAAGATATGCAAGAGCCCCTGCTGCAAAAGCTAGAATAGTGGGATACCAAAAGATGTTTTGCATCCACTGCAACCAAATTGCTGTAAAACCAGTCTTCTCTCCAAAGGCTTCTGTCACCCACCGAAAAACACCCCCCTCTTCCGGCCAGCCACTGGCAAGTTCTGCGGAAACCAGTGCAGTTGGAATTAAGAAAACAATCAGAGAAAAAAGAAGATAAAAAACAAGAGAAGATCCTTCTTTGGCCATGAGTGGCAACCCTCTCAAACTTAAGACGATTGCTACATTCATCATAGCTAATAAAAATACACTGAGTGTGTGTTTTTGTTTTTTTTTCATGACACAAAATCAACCTATTATTACTATCATCTGTTTAGTTTACTTCTCTTAAATTGTCAAATAAGCCTATCCGCAATGTCGGGGGAAAAAGTTGGGAGGAGATTTCGAGATGATTTTTGCGATTTTTGACGAAGGGAATATTCTTGAATATTTCCAAGGAAATAAGCGAGGAAATCGCTCGAAAGATACCTCAAATTTTTCGCTCCACATTGCGGATAGGCTCATAGGAAGGGGAGTAGATGAGATATAAGCGTTTGATCCTGATACCTATCATCTTTTTTGCAGGGTGGGTCTTGTTTCATAAGCCACGTGGAGTAGAATACTTCATCTCTTTTGATGAAGCCCAAATCGTCAACTCTTATTCTCCACGAGATCTGATCAATTTCTACCAAAAACTCTGCAAGAAAAAATGGCGGACAGTCAATCGCCTTTACACGAGAAATTTAGGAGGCA
>JAAKFC010000089.1 GCA_011065225.1 Chlamydiota bacterium | reverse complement strand
AAGAATTGGGCAAATATGCTTTCAATTTTGTCACAGATACGAAAGTCTCCTATTTAGTCACTGATTCAACATTTCTTGAAACAACATTTACCTCCACTCTTGCAAACCCCTATCAGGACAGTTCGATGGTAGCAGCCGATAGCACGGTGCTTTGTCTCATGCCCCACCACTACCAAAATCAAACCTTTGACCCTAGTTTGACACCTACCGTTCTAGATCTCGATGGCTCAGCTAATTTTGTCCCAGCTAATACAGCCGATTTATTTTACTGGATCATGCGAGGCAATCTAAAGGCGATTTTGGGCAAGGGTTTTAAGACAAAATACATCTACACCAATTTTTTGCCCTCTATGCCTCCGCCCTTTTGGACTGATCCAGCTGTCACAGCAATTGGAACAACAACAATTGGACAGCTCCTTTTCGACAACGTTGACAACGAATATGTGAACAACCTCTCCGATAAAGCCTTTGCTCCATGGAATACGGCTTATTATACACAAAACAAGGGAATCTATGACGTGGGCAAAACGCTCGCGAAAGATGCTAAAGAACTTGGTCTTCTCCTTACTTTTTTGCAGGGGATTGAAGACAATGCACAAACCACTGATCCGTTTCACACTTTTTTCTTCTCAACTTTGGTTGAAAGACAATACAACAATCGGCCCGATTTGCCTGATCGCCCAGGCGCTTTTAATCCTCCCGAAAGTAAAGATCGAACCCAGTCCTTTCGCGATGCACTCGAATCATCAATCATTGGAGATACCGCCACCAATCCCCCACTGGCGGGGGTAGAAGGGGCCATTTCTCCCTACTTTGGAGAAAGGCCATCTGTCACCATTGGCGGCTATAATTTGAGCCACTATGGCTATTATGACACTGTTGGTCACATTGTGATGCTCTATCCATCTGCCGGAGATCCTGGTGATCGAGTGAATCCTCTCTCTTGGCCTGGACGTATCCAACAACCCCCTCTTCATGCAGGGCCAGGAGTTGTTTGGGAATCTTTTGGTGTAGCCAATGCCTTTAATGACCATCACTATCAATTAGGCTATTGGATCAGCGCAGCCGGCCTTGCCGCCCTTTATGATGGAGCTTGGAAAGCCTCCCCAGATACCGGAAGTGACTGGGGGGCAAAAAGCAGTTTTGGTGAAGTCATAGATCAGCTAGCCCAAGACATTGCCTACAATCCCGACATCGATTCCGCTTTTTTCAAAAATGCTCAAATGAGTTTTGCCAAGCTCAATTTTTTTGATCAATGGGCAGGTCATGGCTGGGCTGATGGGATCCAAGCTACAATCGCTGGCGGCAATGCAGGTCACAATGAAAATTCGATTGGAGAAGCTCTCCAGGGATATGCCTCAATCATTTTATGGGGGATGGCGACAAATCGCAGGCAAATCGTCGATCTCGGCATCTATCTCTATACGACCAATGCTTATGCGATGGATTCTTATTTTTTTGACAAAAATCTCAACTTGAAAAAGGGACAACTTCCTGCGACTTCTTTTGTTCCTGTCACAACAAAAGCGGGCGATGCCACTTATTCAACTGGTTCGGCCTTCATTGATTTTACTATTCACAGCGAAAGTGCTGGCATACCCACCACAAGCGGAACACCCAAAATTGCCCAAGCACAACTCACCTACGCCACCGATTTTGGACAAACTCCCGAAAATCTCAAACTCATCAACGCATTTCCCTGTAGCGCATGGTCGCTTGTCTTTGGCCGCAATAAGGACTATCTCAACAAATGGAATGCCTCGATGGATACGACCGAATTTGTCGCAACCATTTCCAACAGCCTCAAAGTAGATACTGCTTGCTGGAAACGAGCTTTTGACTCGAACATGAACATGCTCCGAAGCCTTGGAGGCAATACCATTGCCTTTGGCCAAAAAAACTTAACCGCCAGTGCTCCGACCCCCTATGACTTCATGCTGAATGTCTTCACACGCTTTGGCCCGATACCTCCTTGGGGAAGCATCGGAGGCGCTTTTGCCGATCCCAGCCAATCGATCAATGAAGTGCTCCACTTCTTGCATATCATCGACCATTATGGCACACCTGATTGGACGATTTATGGGCATGCTCTGCCGGACTCAAATACCCTTGTCTTCACTGCCTCCTTCACCAAAGGAGCAACGACTACCGTATTTGCTTTCAATCCCAATCTCACAAGTATTCAAGTGCAATTTTTTGATATTAATACAGCCACATCTATATTACCAACACCTTTGAATGTCCCACCAAAACGATGGGCAAGCATTGAAACCCCTTGAGGAAAAAAATGAAAAAAACACTTCTAACCTTTCTTGCTCCTCTCACCCTCCTAGCAGCCGATGAGAGTTGTTGCGACTCCTATAATGATTGTTGCATGAACTGGAAGTTTGCTATCAGTCCACTTCTCTGGCAAGCACATGAAGAAGGGCTCGACTATGCCATTAAAAATCAATCCGGTTTGGCTTTCATCAACAACAATGGAAATGTGAAACGGATTGACTTTGATTGGGAATGGGGTGTTCGACTCAATCTCGAATATGATACATGTTGCATTGGAGATTTAGAAGTCGAATGGACCTATTTTCGGACGACAGGAAAAGACTCGACTTCCGCCATCTTTCCCGAAGCCATTTTTCCCGTCTGGACCATACCCGGTTCCAGCATCACACCCTCTACAAAAGCAAAAGCAAATTGGAAGCTCATCCTCAATCTACTGGATTTACGACTCGGCGCTCATTACTGCCCCACTTGTTTTCTTGAGTTGCGTCCCTTTCTCGCGCTTGCAACGGGTTGGCTCGATCAAAAATTTAATATTGATGCAAGCGGCGGTGTCAGCCAAGGAGGCGCAGCCCTCACCGTCCTCGATGACGATATTGATATGAAAAATGATTTTTGGGGCATTGGCCCAAAGTTCGGTCTCAAAACCAATTGGAATCTCGGCTGTGGCTTCAGCCTTTTCGGCAATGGAAACATTACAATCCTCTATGGAGAATTCGACCTCTCGCAGAAAGAAAAAATTCTTTTCGAAGGGCTCACACCTGCGACGACCTACCTCGACATCAGAAAAGACAAGTTTTGGCTCTCCCGCGTCTACCTCGATTTTATTTTGGGTTTTCGCTGGGAGTGGATCTTTTGCTGCGGGGATTATTCCCTAGGGTTTGAAACCGCATGGGAGAATCTCTTTTTCTTTGGACAAAACCAGTTAATGCGCTTCACCGATGATACCAATCCTGGAATTCAGCTTCCCGTAAAAGGTGATCTCACCATTCAGGGCCTCACCCTGACAGCAAGTTTTGGTTTTTAATGGCTGAGCAATATTGATTTCCACTCACTTTCGATGATGGTTTTCAGATCAGAATACTGAGGGGTAAAGTTTAAAACCTTCTGTGATAGAGAAGGATCGGCAATAGTGATCGGTAAATCTCCTTCTTTTCGAGGCATCATTTGAATCGGGATTTTTTTTCCTGTTACTTCTTCAGTCATCTTAATGACATCCAAAATCGAGCTTCCAAATCCTGTTCCGATATTTAGAATGCAGCTTTCTCGATTGTCTAAAAGGTGCTCCAGAGCCAGTCGATGAGCTTGGGCTAGATCTCGCACATGAATATAGTCGCGGATTGCCGTCCCATCTGGAGTGGGATAATCCGAACCGAAGACCGACAGAATCTTATCTGCATTCTTAGCGACCAATAAAGTAGCTGGGATAAGAAAACACATCGAACAATCCAACCGCTTCAAACCTGAGGAATAATCCACCCCTGCTGCATTGAAATACCGCAAAACCATGTATTCAAAATCATAAGCTTTTGAGAAATCACGAATGAACCTCTCAGTCATCGCTTTACTGTTAGAATAAGGGTTAGTAGGATTTTCACTGAGTGTTTCTGTTAAATGTGCGGCTGCCTCTGTCTCTCCATAAACAGTACTGGAGCTAGAAAATATGATCTTTTTGACCTGATGCTTCTTCATTGCGTTAAGTAGATTGAGCGATCCGACCACATTCATGTCATAACAGGAAAAGGGATCAGAAATCGATTCTCCTATATTTCTCAGTCCAGCGCAATGAATGACAGCAATGGGATGATATTTTGAAAATACGGCATCTAATTGGTCTTTATCGCGCAGATCTCCCTCAAAAAGAGGTCCCCAACGAACGAGTTCTTTGGAACCATAGAGTAAAGAATCGTAAGCGACAGGAAGATACCCAGCTTCTTTAAGAACTTTACACGTGTGACTTCCAATGTACCCTGCTCCACCTGTCACTAAAACGACAGGCTCATTAGAGAAAATGGCCGAATTCACAAAGATTAAAACTAATAAAAATATCCGTTTGATCATAACAATTTTTTAAAGGAGACACTGAATAACTGCTTTGCCAGAAATTCGAACTGAAAGCGCTGAAAAGATTAATTTGGAGATCGTAATTAACTCCGAAGAGTTAATGGAGATTGAAAATTAACTTTTTCAGATGCCTTTCGGTCGAAGAGCTGGTGAATGAGTTATTCAGTGTCTCCTAAACCCAATGTTGTGCAATATAAAATTCATTTTAACGCATAAGAATGTGTCAATGCAAATTACATTGCAAGAAAAAAAATCGTGGGTCAACGGGTCAACTTGAGATTTAACCCGTAACTGCTACCTGATCTTTGATTTACCGCGACAGATTTAGGTGAGATTTTGAAGCTTTTTTTGAAGCAGATATCTTTAGATATCTGCGAAGAAAAAGATTCGAAAGATTGCCTGAAGCTGTTGATGGAAAATCAAAGATCAGGTGGCAGTCACGGGTTTAATGCAAAATTGCTTGCGTGATTTGAATCGGCGTGGTAATACTGGCTTCATCAAAAGGCCCTGAGAATACTTTGTGGAAAGATTGTTGATAACTCACCTTTGAGGAAAAATGCTGACAAAAACGCCAAAGCAATGTTGGGAAGAATTTGCGCAGTTTATGGAAGACTGTTGCACGGCTACCGAATTCCAAAATTGGATCGCACCGATTAAGGTAAGTGGCAACTCCAAAGAAGAATTAGTACTTGAAATGCCCAACATCTTTGTGCAAGAGTACTTGCTCGAAAATTTCAAGAAACAGCTGGAAAATTTTCTTCCAACAAAAGCAAATGGCGAGCTAGCTCTTTCTTTTGTGATTGCAACGCCAAAGAAAACAGCAGTCACGTCCAAAGCTTCACCCCAACCTATGCAACCGGCCAATGAAAAGAACAAATCTCTTCTCAACCCTGCTTATACATTTGAACATTTCATTGAAGGACCATCGAATCAATTTGTGAAGTCAGCGGCGTTTGGCATTGCCATGCGTCCTGGCAAGTCGTACAACCCTCTCTTCATCCATGGCGGTGTAGGCCTTGGAAAAACGCACCTCTTGCATGCCATTGGCCACTATACGATGCAGCATCATAAGCGGATAAAAGTGCATTGTATCACCACTGAGCAATTCATCAATGATTTGGTCGATAATTTACGCAATAAATCGGTGGATAAGATGAAGCGTTTCTACCGTTCACTCGACGTCCTTCTTGTCGATGATATCCAGTTCTTGCAAAGTCGCCTCAATTTTGAGGAGGAATTTTGCAATACTTTTGAAGCCCTCATCAATCAAAACAAACAAATTGTAATCACAAGTGATAAGCCTCCCGGGCAATTGAAGCTCTCTGAGCGGATGATTGCACGCATGGAGTGGGGACTTGTTGCCAATGTGAGTGTGCCGGATCTCGAGACGCGCGTTGCCATTTTGCAACATAAAGCCGAGCAAAAAGGGATCAAAATCTCGCATCGTGTCGCGTTTTTCATTGCTGAACGGATTTTTCACAATGTTCGGCAACTGGAAGGCGCTCTCAATCGTCTTGTAGCTTATAGCCAGATGATGGGGCTCGATGTGACAGAAGAAATTGTGGAAAACACAATGAGTGAGCTCTTTCAAAAGGCTCCACACAAGCGAGTTTCAGTCGACAATATTTTAAAGAGTGTCGCGGTAATGTTTGGGGTTCGTGTCAGCGACATCTGCGGCAGCTCGCGAGCAAAAAATGTCGCCTTCCCCCGGCAAGTGGCAATGTATTTGGCCAAAGAGCTGATCAATGATTCGCTCATGAAGCTCGCAGCATCGTTTGGAGGCAAGACGCATTCCACTTTGCTCCATGCCTGGAAAAAGATCTCGCGGCTGATTGGCAAAGATGAAACACTCCGCCGTCAAATCCAAATGGCCCGCAGAAATTTGGAAAATTAAGATGGATCTATTTCAATCCAAAAAAAATGTCCAAAAAAGTTAAAAAATTGATCTCACAAACCGCTGCACTAAGAGAAAATTTGCACAAAAAAAATGTGAAAAAAGCGATCAAAAAATACACGAAAATGATAAAAAGACTAACTGACCGATGACTAGAGAGAGATATACACATTGTGTTTGAAGAATTGGGAATTTGACAAGGAGGCTTCTCAAATTTTTTGGATGCGACGAGCTGCAGTGTTCATGGACACGGAGCGAGGAGCAGACGAAAAATTTGAAGGATAGC
>JAAKFC010000088.1 GCA_011065225.1 Chlamydiota bacterium | reverse complement strand
TTCTTTGGCTTCGGGCTTTTCAGGCGCTTCTTCTTTTACAATAGGAGCAGCTTTTTGTTTTTCTGCCTTGGTAATGCGCTCTTGGATTTTCGCTTTTTTTCCAAAGACACCGCGCAAGTGATAGAGTTTTCCTCTGCGGACTTTGCCGCGTTTGACCACTTCGATCTTGCCAACGCGAGGGCTGTGGATTAGAATCACACGCTCCATCGCAGACCCATAAGCTATGCGATAGATGGAAACTGTCTCAGAGATTCCTTTTCCCTTACGTGCAATCACGGTCCCGGTGAAAATCTGGATCCGTTCTTTTGCTCCTTCAATGATGCGGTAGTGGATGCTGATCGTGTCCCCTACTTTGAAATCGGGGATATCAGTCTTGAGCTGATCCGCTTCAATACTTTCAATCAATTGGTTCATCATTTACTCCTAATAATTCCGATCGGACTTGCCGAGTTATCTTTTCGCCTTGGCTTTTTCGCCATTTTGCTATTTCTTTGTGGTTCCCACTGGTGAGTATTTCGGGAACTCGCATTTCTTCAAATTCTTCTGGGCGCGTATATTGTGGACCTTCAAGCATTCCTTCTTGGAATGAATCGTATTTAGCAGCATCTTCATGTCCCAAAATACCTGAGATAAAGCGGGCCACAGCGTCAATGAGCACTATGGCTGGAAGACAACCATTTGTCAGGACATAGTCCCCAATGCTGATCACTTCATCCACTTCGCTATCAATCACTCGCTGATCCACTCCCTCGTAATGACCACAAAGCAAAATCAAATGAGGCTTTTTTGCAAGCTCCTCGCATTTTTTTGCTTTGAGCGTCTCTCCTTGCGGGGAAAGATAGATTACATGAGAATTCTCTTTCCACGCACTGCGAATGGCTCGCACACAAGGGCCTGGCACCATCACCATGCCAGGACCGCCCCCATAAGGACGATCATCCACTCGCTTATGTTTGTCTTCTGCAAATTTGCGGATATCGATCAAATCAATCGAAATCAGCCCGAACTCTATCGCCCGTTTCAGAATACTCACACCAAATGGGCCCTGAAAATATTCCGGAAAGAGCGAAAGAATGTCGACTTTCATTATTTTGCAGGTGCCGCTGGTTTCTTACGACTATTGCGACGCTTCGCAGCAAGTTTTACTTTTTTTGCTTCGCGCTTTTCATTCCAATGCTTGAGCACATTGGGAGCCACACGAGCAATGAGTTTTTTCGCATCATGAGTCATTTCAGCACCCATATTCAACCAATGCACCGTTTTCTCTTCGTTTATTTTGGCATTATTTTCAGCCATAAAGGGATCATACCATCCCAAGTTATCTAAATATTTTCCATCGCGCTTAACATGTGTGTCACAAGCTACTAAACGATAAGTCTGGCGATTAGCGCGTCCTTGTTGGCGCAAGCGGATTTTCACTGCCATAACATCTCCTTTGGCATCGATTTCATTTTTGGCATCGATTTGCACAGTTTTTTTAATTTCTTAAATCCTTTGACAAGGCGATTCACGTCATCGATGCTCGTTCCACTTCCATTTGCAATGCGGTGGCGGCGGCTGGGAATCAGCTCGACTCGCTCCTCACGCTCAATAGGAGTCATCGATTGGATGATAGCCTCAGTTTTTTGAAATTCTTTTTCCGAAATATCTAAATCTCCTAGATTCGACATCCCAGGTACCATTTTGAGTAGGCTTTTGAAAGACCCCATCTTCTTCATCATGCCTATTTGCTTAAGATAGTCGTCATAAGTAAAGGCGGCCCTGCGCATCTTTTTCTCAAGTTTAGCGCTTTCTTCTTCGTCGATGTGTTCTTCTACTTTTTTTACCAAATTGACGACATCGCCCATTCCAAGAATCCGATCGGCCATCGATTTGGGATTAAAGACCTGAATGTCATCAATGTGCTCCCCAATCCCTTCAAACTTCAGCGGTTTTTTCGTCACCTCAGTGATCGAGATCGCAGCACCAGCACGGGCACTGCCATCGAGCATTGTCAAAATCGACCCCGTGATTCCAAGGGTATTATCAAATTCTTGGGCTGTTTTCACCGCATCTTGTCCTGTCGTTGCATTCGCAACAAAGAGGATTTCTTGAGGATCAAGTGCTTTTTTCAGATCTTTGAGCTCATTCATCAAGGGGGCATCAATATGCAGGCGTCCCGCCGTATCGACAATGAGAATATCAAAACCTTCTTTGCGCGCTCGAGAATGCGCTGCTTTTGCTACCTTCAGCGGTTTTTTCTCGCCCTCGATTGCAACCACTTCTGTTTCACTCTGCGCACAAATCCGTTTGAGTTGTTCTACTGCTGCGGGGCGCTGCAAGTCGCATGCTGCGACAAGGACTTTTTTGTTTTTTTTCTTTTTTAGGTACAAAGCAAGTTTCGCGGTCATTGTTGTCTTTCCCGCTCCTTGCAGCCCACACATCAAAATCACAGTGGGGTGCCCGGTCATTACAAGCTCCGGCTCATCAGTTCCCATCAGAGCAATGAGCTCTTCGTGAACCACTTTGATGAATTGCTGATCAGGAGTGACTGATTTGAAGACATCATCACCAAGAGCCTTTTCTTTCACCCTGCGCACGAATTGCGAAGCGACAGAATAGTTCACATCAGCATCAAGAAGGGCAAGGCGCACCTTTCGAACTGCGTCCGAGATATTCTCCTCTGTCAGCTTCTTTTTGCCAGCCAGGGAGGAAAAAAGTTGAGTAAATTTATTAGCAATCGAATCAAACATAATTGATTCACTGCATTATAGAGGAAATTTGCTTCAATTTCAAGGAAAAGAAACGGGTATGGCCAGACCAATCTTTCTCGACCCGTAAATCTTCCCAAAGCCCTTGGGAGAAAATTTTTAATACCCCCTCTCCTTGCCCGGTGCCAATCTCAAAAAAAACTTTAGCTCCAGGGGTCAAAATGGCAGGGAGGTCATCCTTAAGGCGCTCATAAAATTCATACCCAGTAGGCCCCGAAACAAGAGCCATTTTGGGTTCAAATTTGCGCAATGCCTCATCAAGCTCGTCATATTCTGCTTCGGTCACATAAGGGGGATTGCACAAAACAAGATCAAATTTTTGTCCGGCTACCGGTGCTGTCAAATCCCCTTTTAACCAAGTCACATCAGGCCCATTCTGCTGGGCCACAGCAAGGGCTTTCTCTGAAAGATCGACCCCTATCACTTCTATTTCTGGATGGGCTTTTTTCAGCCCTACTGCAAGACACCCAGATCCTGTGCAGAGATCCAGCGCTCTTTTTTCTGAGCCATCGAGTCTTTTGCAGACCAGATCAAGCAAAATTTCCGTTTCTTGACGAGGAATGAGAACATCAGGAGTGACTTTAATTTTGGCATCAAAAAATTCAACCTCTCCCAAAATATATTCTATTGGTTCTTTCGCAATCACCCTTTTGAGTGCTGCCCGAAATGGGCTGAGCTCTTCTTCGATGAGAGGCCGATCAAAATGCATGTACAGCTCAATCCGTTTTTTTTGCAAAAAATGGGCTAAAAGAGTTTCTGCAACAAAGCGTGGGCGCGGAACTTTATTTTTGGCGAGAAATTCTGTGGAGAGCTGCAAAATGGACTTACAGTCTTTCATCACGATGCCGCGAGTTTTTGCTGATAAAAATGAGCAACTAAAGGTTCGGTGATTCCCTCTAAATCTCCCGCCATCACCATTTCAAGTTTGTAGAGAGTAAGATCGATGCGGTGATCAGAGACTCTATTTTGGGGGAAATTGTAGGTGCGGATCCGCTCGGAGCGATCTCCTGTGCCTACTTGAGATTGGCGAAGCTCAGAGCGCTCTTTTTGGGCTTTAAGCCTCTCCTCTTCTGCAATTTTTGCTGAGAGCAGACGCATGGCCTTTTCTCTATTCTTATGCTGTGATTTCTCCTGCTGACAATAAGCCACAGTCCCTGTAGGAATGTGCGTAATGCGCACAGCCGAGTCGGTTGTATTCACATGTTGACCACCAGCTCCAGAGGCACGGTAGGTGTCAACTTTTAAATCTTTTTCATCGAGATCTACAGCTTCTTGCTCATCAGGTTCCATCAAAACCGCCACCGTTACAGCAGAAGTATGAACGCGTCCTTGAGTTTCGGTCTCGGGAACCCGTTGGACTCGATGCGTCCCTGCTTCATATTGGAGCAGCCGGTGGACATTCGGCCCTGAGACAGCCATAATGTACTCTTTATAGCCCCCAATTTCTGATTCTGCAAAAGAAAGTGGTTCCCATGTCCAACCACATTTGTCTGCATAGAGCTGATACATCCGAACCACATCGCCAACAAAAAGCGCTGCTTCATCACCACCGGTTCCTGCACGCACCTCGACGATGGTATTGCGACTGTCATCTGGATCCGGGGGAACGAGAAGGGTTTCGATCTTGTTTCTCGCGCTGAGAACTTTCTTTTCTAAAGACTCGATTTCCTCATGGAGCATTGCAAGAAGCTCTTCATCCGTTTCTTCCTTGATGAGCTCTCTATCTTCATTGAGTTGCTTTTCGCATTTTTGCAAATAAAGCCACGCCTCCTTGATCTGATTCAAGTAGGAGTGTTCTTGGGTAAGCTCTTTATAGGCTTTCTGGTCAGAAAGAGTCTCGGGCTGCCCTAGAAGCGTTTCCACTTCTCCAAAGCGCTCGATCAATTTTGCAATGCGCTCTTCCATCTAGTTACTTTTTAGTAGTTTTTTTCGCTTGCTTTTTCTTGGCAGGGCTCTTTTTCTCTTCTTCCTTAGCCTGCTGTTTTTCCCCTTCTTCTTTTTTCTTGGCATAGCGCTTGCGGAATTTATCGACACGTCCTTCAGTATCGACAAACTGCTTGCTTCCCGTAAAGAATGGATGCGAAGCAGAAGAGATGGGGACGCGATAGATAGGGTATTCTTTTCCCTCAAAAGTTTCAGTATCCTTGGGCTTTAGAGTAGACCCGCAAACAAACTTCGTTCCAGTGGAAGAGTCGACAAAAAGAACGTCTTGATAATCGGGATGGCCTTCTTTTTTCATTGGAGCTCCAAAAAAGTGTTTATGAACTCATTAGCATAACTTAAAATGCTATTATTTACAACCACTCGATAAGAGGACATCTTAACTTTACAGTGACAGATTCAAAAATAATATTGCCTAAAATTATTTTTTCTTCATAGAATCTCTCTTGTTTTCAAAAAAAAATGAGGGGAAAAGTGTGACAACGGTATCGAGCATTGATTCCATGGTTCCAGTACTAGGAGAGCCTTCAACATATCCAATCAATCCTAGTCTATATGAGTGTGTAGAACCCCAGCCCTGGAAAGTCTGTCCAAAATTATTTGCGAGAGTCCAAAGAAAGCCATTTGACTCTGGCCTACATTACAAAACTTGTGAAGTAAGACCTGACGACAAAGAATATGAGTTTGTAAGAAGAGTTTTCGAACACTCAAAGCCACCAGGAATGGTAATCAAAACGGTAACTCTTGTTCACAACCCTAGCCTTTCAACCCAATTTGAAGCCACACTCAAATCGATGAACTCTCGAGCGAATCCCCCAACCTGGAAAAATCATCCTGAGGCAAATCTTCGCGAGAGTGTAGTACAAAGGTGGGAGATGATCACTAGATTATTTCAGCCAATCTCAGTCGAAAATTCAGACAACACCCGTAAAGACCGCCTGGAAAATATAAAAATCCTACCACTTTGGCACGGCACATCACAGGATGTGTGCAACTCGATCTGTCGCACGGGATTTCAATTTTTTGGCAAACACTCCTTTACCGATCCAACAGCTCAGAAAGGGGCATTCCCAAGCACTGACCCAGGGTACTTTGGGAGTGGAGTCTATTTTACCTCAAGTGCCCGATATGCGGGAATGTATAATGCACGCTTCTTAATTCTTTCTTGGGTGTCGATGCTTGAGCCTTTTCCTGTGGTAAACGACTGCCCGCATCCCCAAAGAGGGAGTGATATGAAAATGCTAGAAGGAAAGGCAGCTTATCAACATTACACTGCCCATTACATTCCCGTCACAAATACAAGACCTGATTTCCCAGGATCCATGGAATATTACCCATGTGCTAAGGGACAAACACCTAACTGGGATGAGTTTGTTCTTTTCGATAAAGCTCAGGCTCTTCCCCGCTACATTGTAGAAATTAGCCCAGAAGGTACTGCGCCGCCTACTTTGCCTATTAGCATAGATGATGTTATCCCTGCTGCAGAAACAGCAGCAGGGCTAAATCTAATGGGAATCTGTAGAAATTCCGAATGCAAAAAACATGGAAATGAGATTGTTCTGCAAAAAGGCTATGGAGATTTTGATATTGGAAAGGAAGCTTCCTCTTTTGCCTGCCCTTGCTGCAAAAAGGCGATAGATGTGGAAGATGTAACCGAAATCATCTTAGAAGATTGTAAATACTTGTTAAAATCAAATGACCGAGAAGGAGAAACCCAACGTAGAAGAAATCTCACCGGTCAGGAGAAGATTTCTATTAAAAATTTGGCATTTTTAAAAATCACTACTGAAAAAAAGAGCTAGAAAATCCGCACTTTGGAGGTAACATTATGATTGCAGTAAACACAACCACCGGTTTGACTCAAGACCCAGAAGAGAT
>JAAKFC010000087.1 GCA_011065225.1 Chlamydiota bacterium | reverse complement strand
TTAAAATCAGGCAAAAAAACAAATATCACAATCGAGACTTTATCCAGAATTCTCGACGTCATTGGGTATCAGATTATTTTAGTCCCCAAGAGCGGATCGGGAAAGTATCTTAGCATGGTTTAAAATATGAGTAGAAGTAGAAAGAAAACCCCTGTTAGCTGGCTCTGCAGTACTAAAAGCCATGAGATGAAAAAATGGAAAAGTCGCAATAACTCTTCACTGAGACGCAAAGATGGAGAGATTTCAACTGGGAGCTATTATAAAAAAACGAATGGATCCAGAGCGGACATATGGAATAGCCCATCAGATGGAAAGACTTCTAATGCTTGGAGATACGAGGATGCACCATGGAAAGGGCTGATGAAGTGAAGAAGAGGAAAAAGCTAACTACCCAGACCATTCTTCCTTCCAAGTTAAAAAAGAAGGCAATAGCTCAAGAATCCCTAGAGAAAATCAATAAAAAATATGGGCGCGCTTTAAAAAATCTTTCGAAATATCGGTGAGTCATTTCTTTGGCTCGCTCGCACCAATAAAAATGGCTTCGCAATTTTGGGGGCGGTTGGACTCGAACCAACGGAGACCGAAGTCGAGGGATTTACAGTCGGTATTCTATTCTTAATCAGCTCAAACCACATGACACAGGCCTTATAAAATCAATAACTTAACGAATGATCAATTGTGCTAGCTTGGGCTCTTTTTGGCCAGTTTTATGTGTCCGAGTGCGTAAAATTTGCGTATTTTTTTCTTTTACGCGCATCGTCACCTCCAGTTCGAATGAGAATATCCGATGATAGGTAACACCTTTTTTAAAGGAGAAGGAAAAAAAGTTCTGAGCTGACCGCGCACGATTCCCACTGAGAATGTGGACCATATTTGGAGTGGTTCTACCTTCTGATCTTTTTACCACAAAAACGCACGACTATCCGGGCCATCTTGTTCGGGACATATGAGTAGGGGAGGATTTGTTGGTCTACAAGTCTTAACGTTTTAATGTCTGCTCCTTGTTCTAATGCTCTTTTTTTTGCCGATTCATACACCTTTTCTAAAGTTTCTTCTCGGTTTTCCAAGCTGAGGACGGTATCTACCGTCCCTGAAATCTCTGCTAAAGCAGCTCCATATGCATTGGCAACTTGATAGCTTGGGGGGATTTGATAGTGCTTCCCGGGAAGCGTTGATGCGAGAAGCGCTGACCCCCCTCCCACCATTACGACAGGAAATTCCGTGTATTCCCCTCTAATTTTTAAAACCAAATCGCTGAGTTTGTTCCTAACTTGGTCAAAAATCTTATCCGCATCTGATATGAATGGAACCTTTGCTCCTGAAATGTTTATATGTCCCTTGAAAAGGGCGATATCTGTAAGAGTTAAAATATCCCCTCCAAAACTGACGGCATCTTTCATAAGCTTTTTTGCAATGCTTTCAGGACCAATTACAGGCTCGTTTTTAAAGTAGCTGATGACACTGCCTCCTCCAAGTGCGATGGACAAAACATCGGGCATCGGGAAATTGAGAGAAATTCCCCCAATGTTGGATTTATTCAAACTTCTCAAAGGAAAGCCTCGGCGAACAATGCCTGCATCCGAAGAGGTCCCCCCAATGTCAACCACAATAGCATCCTCTAATCCAGCTAGCTTCGATCCCCCAATAAACGAGTTCGTCGGACCTGCGGAAATTGTCAATACGGGGTAATCCATCGCCCGCTCAATGCTAATTAAGCTTCCATCATTCTGTGTGATCATTAAAGGACAAGAAAGCCTCAATTGATCACACTTCTGTTGCAGAGAAACAAACCCCATCTGCATCACCTTTTTTAAAGACGCATTTAAAATTGTGGAATTTTCCCGCTCTATAAACCCAATTCCCCCGATTTGAGAAGAAACAGAAATGGGGAAATGAGGGCCTGCACACTCTTGAATCACTTCGGCTACTCTCTTTTCCTGCATGTCATTCAAAGGAGAGAAAACACCAATCACGGCAATGCTATTCACCCCATTTTCAAGGAGCTTTTTTACGGCGTCTCGAATCTCTGCATCTGAAAGAGGAGAGAGCTCGCCACCATGACATTCATAGCCCCCACCTATTGTTTCGGCGCCAAAGAGAATCGCATCCCTGAGATCTTTTGGCCATGCATATGCTGCGGGAAGCACATCGGGTCGTTGCCCTGCTAATCGGATTACCCCTACCTGATTGAGATTTTTCTTTTGTAGAATTGCATTTGTCGCGTGAGTCGTCCCTACATAGATTCCTTCAATTGTATCTGGACGCACACGGCTTTTTTCTAATACTTCTTTAAGAACTGTATAAAACCCATTGCTAATATCTTCTGTGGTTACCGTTTTGGCAAAACAGATCAAGTTTTCATTTTTGTCTATGAGGACTGCGTCTGTGTTGGTCCCACCGATATCTATACCTATAATCATAAAATTGCCTCCCCTAGAGTCGATTTATAACCAAACACTTGAGGTCCAACTAACTCAAGGCCCTCGGGGGTCTGCCAAATTTCAGGAGATGGAATCGCAATTAAAGCCACTTGTAGGCCATAGCGAAGAGTTTCACTCGTGAGGGGGGTCCCACTATTTTCCTCCAGAAGAACTAGAAGCTCTGGCGTCGAGCCAAGTAAATCTTCACCTTTTTTTGCTAGGAGAAACTCATTTTGATAAAAAAGCTTTATTTTCCCTTCCTCACAGAGAATAGATGTAGATCCTTGTAAGAATCCCCCTTCAATCGATTGGTCAATATCAATCAGTGTTCCTCTGCCTAAAAGCCTTCCATTCGATGCTTCGATAATGGCACTTATGGGATCTGCGCCTTCTTCTCGCGCTTTAATGATAATTTCGCCGAGCTCCAAAGCTTGAGAGAGAGTGTTGGGGACAACCGAGCCTGCAACATCGGATCCAGACATGAAATAGAATCCCACCGCGCTACTAGATCCCATTGCTACTGTGATCGCCCTTGCCATTCGTTCCAAAGTGTTGGCATCGCGGGTCTCCAAGATAACAGTATTTCCCATGCAATCGGCCATCACAGCAGGCGTCGCGCTGAGTTGTTTCAGATAGCAGCTACTCATCTGGAGCTCGGGAAAAGCCCTTCCAATCATATCTGCATCTAAAACGGGGATTTTCCATTTTGCAGCGATTAGAAGAGGGGTGAATGCATTTGCCCCTCCAATTTCGGCTGGCATTAATACTGTAGGTTTTTGCCCCAGTCTTTTTTCAATCGTTTGAAGGAGTGCCTCGAGCTCAATGCCACTTTGCAACCTCTCAGTATTAATTAAGGGAGCTCCCATGAATGAAAGGGGAATGACTAAATCATTTTCCTTCAGATCTTCGATGGAAATCACATCGATTGGCCCATATTTTTCAATCGCGTTCTTCACCATAAGAAGAGGATATGATGGATCCCCACCTCCTCCGGAACCCAAAATTGCGCTTCCGATACTTAATTTTTCTAAGTCATTGACTGTTATTTGTTTCATAAATATACCTCTCTCCAAAAATAAAACTTAAAATAATTTGCGAAACAGATGCTGTAATAAAAGCATCAAAAGCTGGAACCCCTGTGATGAAGACCCCAAAGGCTGCGGATGAGATCCCCAAAGTGACTCCAAGAATCCAACTCAAAAAAGAAATCCAAGAAGGGGTTTTATATTTTTTTTCCAAAAGGAAATTCGAAATCATGACAGCTCCCATCCCCCCAACTGAAATGCCAATCATGTTGAGAATAGCTTCAATATTTCCAAGAGGATTGAGACATGCAAATAGAATGCCCAAAAGGCCAAGAGCCAGAGTCCGCCCTATAGAAGGGAGCTTCCCAGGAAGAGAATAAGAAGATGCGATGGCAGAGTATAGATTGGCGTTGTTTGTTGTCCATCCTGCAAAAATCACAAAACAGCTCACCCAGATATTCCATAGCATTCCACCTCCAGATTGTAATACCCCTAGGATTGAAGCTCCCTGCGTCATTACCGTTAGGAAAATGCCAACCCCCTCGATAAAGGGGACGATCAAGCCAAAAAGCAACCAGATGCAGATTTGGGCATCTCTTTTTGACTTTGCGTATTGAAAAAAGGTAGGCAAATCAATGACCGCCGCAATATTGGCGCCAATAATCAGAGAAACTCCGCCGAGAAAAGAAATCGATAAGGGAGCAATAGGGGCAAAAGTTCCTGTTGAGAAAAAAATCGCATAGAGTAGCGTCAATCCCATCAAAGGGGAAGTGAGGTTAGACAACCATTTCATGGCCTTCATTCCAAAACACATCACGCAGCTCATCGCAATTCCAATGCTTATGTTGAGAAAAAGGGGATTGAGTACAATCCCCATCATTTCAAACAGATGTCCAAGACTCAGACTCATCATGTTTAGCTGGATCCCAAACCAACCCAACATCGAAAAAATCATCAACGAGGCAAAAAGAATCCTCCCTTTGTTGCCAAAGTAGCTGGCAGCTTGCTCGACAGTACTTTTAGGCCTATGGGTGCTCAAAGAAGCAAGCAACAATCCGATGCCCAG
Source organism: Chlamydiota bacterium (assembly GCA_011065225.1). GTDB lineage: Bacteria > Chlamydiota > Chlamydiia > Chlamydiales > Rhabdochlamydiaceae > Sacchariniichlamydia. The sequence continues at coordinate 2,152 of JAAKFC010000087.1, read as the reverse complement.
CAAAAATAGATTCCCAATCCCCAAACACAGGCAAGCTGCTAACCACCCATATTTTTGACAGATAAGCTGTCCCATCATAATCACAGGGAGGCAAAGAGTCCCCCCTGCTTGAATACTCAAGAGTTGCCACCAAGATTGCTTTTTCATCATTCGGCTCCTAGTTTATCTATTGCTTTCCCAAGAGAAATAGGATAAACGTGCTGAATGAAAAACATGCTTGGATTTTCCTCAGAAAAGCCTGCTTGTTGAGCTAGCTGCTGACTTTTTAAAAACTCTTCATCTTGGAGAGCCTTTATGCGGGAATCTTCCTTTACATCTGGGTACTGCCTGTGCGCAGCAGCTCCAGCGAAAATAGCTTCCAAGTTACGGGAAGATAGATTCTCCTTCCATTGTTGGTTGGTGGGGAGGTCACTTAGCTTCGCCTGAGCCACCCCATCTATAAAAATCATCGCTTTTTTTCGATCTTCTTGTGAAGGATCGCACAGCTCATAGCTCTTCTCACCGGGTTTCAAAAAGAGATACGTTTGCCGGATTTGGCGAAACCCATCGTCAGTGGCCTGAAAACGAACTCGGAAAATCAAGGGGATACCTTCTTGCCTCGCAGCAAAAAGCAATGTCTTGTAAGTCCAAAACATTGGAAGAGAGGGCCAACATCCTTTAAATTTAAATTCAAAGTCTTGTGAAGCCATCCGTTGCAGTTGTTTATCGCCAAGCGAATCAGCCTGCTCTTGCACGAATTTGACTGAAGCCTGGGACAGAAAAATGCGCACTTTCTTTGTGAGATTAGTCGCAAAATTAATAGAAGGAGCACCCAACTTCGTCACTAGTTGATTTGGGCTACCTTTTTCCATTCTCCTAAGCTGGCTAGGGCTCTCATCAATACTTTTTGCAACAGTGAGGATATAAGCCTCCAACAAAAAAGCAGCCTCAGAGGATAGCTGAATATCCTTGTCCTTTAACAATGCCTCTAAGGATTTTCCTTTTTCAGCACTAGTTGGGAGCTCTTCATGTCGTTTTTGGATAGAAGCTAGTAGGGGTTTTGGGTCTACCAAGTTTTTCGATGCAATCATCGCAACTTTAACGGCTCGAATTTGACAGGCATTTTCCCCTACAAGAGCATCAAACTCTTCGAAATTTCCCTCTTTAAAAGCAGTAAGTGCCCCCTGAGCAATCCTCAGAAGACAAGCATACTGTTCGAGCCCTCGATTGGCATCTCCATTGAATAAAGTATCCAATGTGCCTGGTTTGCCTGGCAATAAAGTTCGTAAATATATACTCATAAAATTGTTCCTCTCATTTTTAATCAACTGGTTATAAATAACTTAGAGCACCCTAGAGAAAATCCCTGGGAACAATAAAAATTTAAAAAATTAATTTAGTTTTTTAGGATTAATGGGCAGGGTGCCCATGCAAATGAGAAGAATGGCTGGTAGAGTTACCAGAAAAAAAGATAGAAGGACGAAGTAAGCAAGGGCTTACTCTTTCAAATTCAGATATATCCATGATACTATCCCTCCGTAGATAGCGAATTTATCAGGCTCAATTAAGGCCTAGCCTTTCAAGGCAGCTTTTGCAATAATTTATAACAACTACCTAATAATAAATTAGATAGAATTCAAAAAAATGTTGGTGAAAAATTAATGGGTGAAATGCCCGTGATGATAGAAAGAATGGAGAGAAGATGAAAATACAGTTGAACGAATGCACAACGTAAGTGGTGCGGAACCTCGAGTGTTGCAAACTATTTTCTTTAACATATTTATCCTTCCATAATAACGGTCTTTATAGACATGCCCCCATTGTAAAATAAAATGAATGTATAGTCAAGAGGAAAAATTATTGAAGTATTCCACTCTGAAATGTTCATCTAAAGACTTTCTACCAGACTAACTCAGTGGGATAGCTTCCAAAATATGGGTGGAAGTTTTCATTGGGGATGCGAAGATTTAATTAATTTTTTTAAAAATCTCCTCTCTAGAATGGCCTTAGAAGAGTAGAAGCCATGCTTTAAATTAGCAGTTTTTATTTGTTCTTTGCCTTCTTCTGTTTTCGCTCCAGAACTTTTTCCACCGTGGAATCTACATCGCCCGTTAGGCATTGCGGGCTGTCTACAGGGCTTATAGTTATTAGTTCTTGCTTTGGCTTCACATTC
>JAAKFC010000086.1 GCA_011065225.1 Chlamydiota bacterium | reverse complement strand
TAGCCTGTTGAGTCATTCAATCCAACACTTCATCGTCAGCCATTTATTCTCCTTCTTTATAAATAGAGTCTTTTTTATTCAATGAAATACTCTTTTTTTTCTTATCATATTTAGTCTTTTCCTTAATAAAATAACCTAAATCATAAAGATAGTTTTTAAATTTATTTTGTTTCATATTTTTTCATTGGGTTAGTTTATCTTTCAATATTTGTTGTAAAATATCTCTTTGTTCAGTCAAACGATTAATATCAGACTGCTTATTCTTTTTAATATGAGCTTGTTTTCGTCGGGGATCAAAATCCTTCCAGCTTTCAATATGCTTTTCAGGGTTTAATATCTTATCTTTGTGGAATTCTATTTGTTTCTCACAACTTTTAATCCCCTTTTGTAATTCTTTGATTGAACGAGGAAGATTATTTCTAAGAAATCCTCCATTTCCTTTTCAAGGGACCTTAGTCTTTTAGGTCATCCCACCAAACTTGGCCTTCCAGTTGTAGTAAGTGGGCTGGGAGATGCCGTGTTTCCTGCAGACTTCCTCGACTTTAAGGCCTATTTTGGCCTCTTCGAGGACTTTGATGATTTGTTCTTCTGTGAAGCGTTTTTTCATTGTTCGTATTCCTTGAGCTACAAGTTTATACGAACCTCTATTTCTAGCTGGACCAGTTTATGGGGTGCAGGTCAATTGAATCCTTTCGTGTCCAACCAAAGATTGGATCAAATAATTGTACAATATTCGGAGGTTCCTTGACTCGAGGGGACTCCGTCGGCCCATTCTCTTACAGAACGGTGTCTCTCTTACACCATCCATTCCCCCGGTGATCTATGACTGTCCTCGGCAACCCATATACCTGTTGTTCTATGTCCGCCTGCGGCAAGAGCTGTGTTAGCAACAGCCAATACAACTGCTGCTGTTCGAGCCTGCGGAAAAACTGCGACAGCCGAAGGCGCTACATGATCGATAACAGCCCCGGCTCTCTCTGCACCGTTATCAATAACAGATCTCTCTCCACCATTTCTATTTACACTTGACGCCATAACTCCTCCTATAGTTTTTTTTCCATCCTAGTATCTGGATTGGGTAAACTTTTGGTTTTTCTATCAGAAGCACATTCTGCCCCTAAAATGGCAGGGAGTATTAGTCATGCGGTTTTTTTCTGCAATAAATAAAACAGCCAAATGTAGATCCCAAAAATATTAGAGCATTCCATCCAGATGCCGGGACCCCTAATATCTCCCAGGCCACCTGATTACAAGGCTTATTTTTCAAAAGTAGATCCTTAAAAGAACCTATGTCTTGAATGGATATATTGGCTCTACATCGGCCCTTAATCAAACCGGATTGGATTCCTAGATGATCTGTGGAAAGCATAAAGCCCAACAAGAATACCACGATCAGTGCCATGGGGATTTTTTTCTGTATGTAAGGATTTATCACTTCAATCCCACATAAAATGGCGCTGAGAACGTATGGTATTCTTTGGAGTTGGCATAAAAGACAGGGCCGAAGATTCCAAATATATTGTGATATGAAAAAAAACAGTTAATGTCAAGACTGACAAAAGAAAAACAGATTTGAAATAAATTCTTCTCCAAGTAGGATTCTTAACTTGTTCCATACAGAACAAGACTAAAACTACAGGAACATTGGATCAACTCTAATTTCAGCACACCAAAAGGCCTTGAAAATTTTGAAAAATATCTTTGTTTTAAAATTCCATTTCAAATAGAATTCTTATCTAATCTTAAACCAAAATGGAGGTATTATGTCTTCAAGAATTCCAGAAGTTAATGTCCATTCTCGTGATGAAAACACAAACACACAGTACCCACAAGCCCATGCGCAAGCTGGGCCTGGTGGCAATGCCACAGCAAGCAATAACGAAGTGAACAACAGTACTCTTAATACCATCACCTCTATTGCAGCTGCAGCCCTAGCTTTATTGAAAATGGTTTTTGAAGCGAAGAATCTAATAGATGGTATGAGAGGGGGCGGGCCTCAAGATGATATCCCAGATTATATCTATGAACACACAGCAGATGGGTGGAGAAACTCAAAAGGGGTATGAAAATCAGGGCGACTCTCTAACTCTGTGCCCGCAATCGAAGCCTTTCATGGAGCTCTTTCCTTAAGGGAGAGAGAAGCTCATTTTATCCCGCACCATCTACTTCTGTCGAAGGCGAAAGGAGCAGAAGCTCCCCCCCTCCGTAAGGAACCATTTCGGCTTCAATATTGCCAGAGTAAAAACGTTCCGATTTTTCATTCTTATGCTCGCTTTTTTCATGTAAAAGCCGCATAAGCGCATTTCATAAGCTTGTCTTGAGGTGGGGTGAGCCTGATCCCTTCTGTTTCTACTTCTACGCCTAATTGAGAAATCTTCCCCTTAGTTTCTTTTGATAACAAATCGAAAAAAGATCGTTGTTGTTTTTGGCCTGCTGTTTTTGTCTTGGCATCGATATAATGTCCAGATTGCCTGTAGGTTTTTATTTTTTCTGGTTGTTGGAGAATTCTTAACAACGACTCTCGGTTGTCCATAATGAACTTATGGAAATCAGCAACCTTTTTGAGAGTTTCCATGGTTTCGGGATATTTTTGATATATTCCCAACCAGTCTTTATCGTTTGGAATTCTCCCCTCTTTTTTCACACGCTCTAACATTTGCTGGATTTCTGCAGATCTTTGACTCGCTTTTTCAATGTCTTGTAATCCGAACTCAGCGACCTCTTTTGGTATGCCCCCCCTTTTTAATCCAGCGGTCTAGTTCTGAAGTGACGTAAGAAAATGATTTCGCCTCCAAGTCTTTTCCCAAAAACTCTTCTCCAGCTTCATTTTTCCTCTGTTTGAAGGAGGGCGAGCTTCTTTTTTCAAGCTCCATCTAGCAGAGAAAGCAAATTTCAAATTACTCTCTCCAATTCTCAGATTTCCAAAGTAATTTCTGCATTAGAGGAGAAGGAAGAATTTGAATTGATCAAATTATTCACGCCTCCTCCATCCTATAAACAAGTTAAAAAACAGGTCCTTTAGTCGATTAAAGAAGATGAATTGGATCCTAAGTTATTTGAAATCTACTTTTCTTTGGTAAAGAAAAGAAACAACAGTTGAAAATTTTGGTTTAAAAAACTGTCTAGTCAAATGGGTTCATTTTAGGGAGTAGGTTATTTTCCCTTGCTACAGGTTTTCTTCTTTCATTTTTTTCATGGCGACCATACTAGCAACCACAGCTGTACCAACTCCTATAGGAGGCAAGTTGAATTATTACCAATCATGCCCAAATTGCAGCATGGTGCTGTAGGAATTTTGATTTTACAGATTCGGGGAATTGGATATTTGGATACTCGCAATTTGGGTGCTCGCAAGAAATATCTTTCATTTCTAAAAGCCCTTTCTCACCCTTTGGAATTCTTATACCCCAAAATCTGTCATGAACTTTATCAAAAAATACGTAGTGACCTGCTTTCGTCCAGTACATATTTCGATGGTTTGAATCAACTTTACTAAATTTTTGCAAAATGTCTTCTAAGGCTTTCTTCTCATCGACTATAGGCCTATTAAATAATTTGAAGTAATCATACAAAAGATCCAAAGGCATCGACTTGGTTTTATACCATAGATCTCGTGCAGGGCTTTCTGGTGTATGCCAACAATGCTTGCAATTAAATGGATTCAAATCTACAACAAAAAGATGCATAATTTGCTTCATAATATAAATTGGAAACACAAAAAATCCTACAAAATTACAAGCAAAATTTTTTCCACAAATCTTAAAATCTTTTCGATTCTCAGAAAAACAATTAAATCCAATTCCATGAATAATAGTGAGAGCTAGATTCTCAATTAATTTTGCTAATTGAAAAACACTCAAACTAGTTAATGCAAGAATAGTTACTCCATGTGAAATAATAATTGACTTACGCTTAGGATCACAATATTCAACAATATTATCTAATTGATACGCCAATCTGAAAGATGTGTTATCTAAATCTAAACAATTATGGTTCATTGAATTTTACCGCCTTAGTTAAAAACTTTCTTAAAGACCCAATATTTTATATCTGTTTTACAAAAAAAGTAAATTAAAAAACTTTCCTTTCAAAAATTGTACCCAAATTGGAGACGAATTCCTAGGATATTGCTAGTATTAGTCGCCTTTGTACTGGACAAATTTTTTTTCATATAGCGTAACTCCCTGTCTGTGAGCAAATAAAACACCTCAATAATTTCCTAAATTCTTCCAGTAAAACATTCCTAAAAATCGCCTGACGTATTTCATCAAGCCCTCTTCGGAAAAGGCTTTTAGCAAGCCTACCGTGAGCCTTGATGGGAGTGGGATCTTCCTTCGTTGTGATATCACCTATTCGATAGGCCCAACAAAAGGCGATAGCCAACACAAATAGCAATCGCTCAATTTTATCTGCATCGATGATGTGGGTATCTTCCATTCGAAAACCACGTGTTTTGAGACATCCAAACATTGTCTCGATCTCCCAGCGTCTTCTGTAGAAGACTATGGCATTTCGGAAAGTAACATTGGATACAACAATCATGGGTTCCTTGGCTCCTTTCTTTTTTTCGATCGAAACGTACAACGGTAAACCCCATAGAATAATTGGCCGATTCAGGATTTTTTTACGACCCAATCCTTTGCATAATGTGTCAATACGTGTTTTGCCCTCTTCCTGGATACCCTCAGCCTTGAAACATCCTTTAACTCTGATTATGAATGGAATCTTTTGCTCAATCAGGAAGTCAAACCACTCTTTTCCTACGAACTCACGATCAGCAATGAAAGCTTCAATTCTATTGACACCAAAGCGCTGCAGAACTCGTTTTAAAATCGTAATGCGCTCTCCTGTGGTCGAATTTCCTTCAAGATCCAAAGCGGCCCAAAACAGAGGAATGCTAATGCCCTTGTAGGCTATCGAGAGCATTAGAATGTTAATGGGCGTTTTACCTCATTTCCAATTAGTCCTATCGAGAATCAAAAGCCACTTTCCTGCCAACGGGAATAATTGGACCACTATGAGGACAATAATGCTCATATCGAAGGAAAAATTGGTAAAAAATCGACATATTCTCCGATAGCACGATTCTTCTTTAACATCTGTTTGAAAAGCAGCAGCTATTTGAGTAAGATTTACTGTCCTGACCTGAAAGAGGGCTCGAAGGATTTGGACCAGGCAATGTAATCTAGCCTTGTTCCAATCTAGAAAATGGGATAAAGTATTCTGTAGTTCGCTGATGTGTTTCATTGTACCTCACTGTTTTGAAAATCAATGAGATATGATCGCTCATCAGCGAGCTATTGTCATCAAATCATTTTTTGTCTAGTACAGAGGTAATTTCTTAATGAATTTTCCAGGAGATTGAAGCATGAATATAAATGATTTTTTTTCTACAGTACAATCTTATGAAGAATTGTATCATGTGGCAGAGAAAGCAACACCTCACCATTCTTTTTTTGGTTCACGTTTTATTACTGTACAGGGATATCAAGGTCAATTACCTCTAGATGCTATAATGGAACGTGTGCTCCAATTAGAAAAAAAAAATATTGAATTCAACGAAACTGAACGCAAATATGGTCAATTTATTGTAAAAAAAATTGATTGGATTTACGAAAAGAGTGATGAACAAGTAAGAGCATCTAATATTTTTTCGCAATTATTTGTATATTTGAATGATATTTTCTTTTATATTCTTCCAAAAAATCGTCATATAAGTTGGGTTAGAGAGGATTGGAAAATGGGATTTACGGATTTATTTTTTGAATACTATACGAGAAGACAATTTCTGAAAGCCTTTTGGATCACTCCAGAAGTAGCAAGGCAAAGCGGTTGGGATCTTGGCTTTAAAGTATCTAGCAGTAAACCAGATCGTTGGAGTGTTAATAAGGCTGAAAAAGTATCTTTTTTCGATCTTTTGAAATCTGTTACATTCCTTGTAATATCACATACAGATGATGAAGACTCATGGCTTCACGGAAAAATAGAATGGAGTAATGGATTTAATTGGAGAGTTGAGTCCAACTGCCAACTTTGACATTTAACTAGTTAAAAATCTTCTCTTTAATTTCTTTGAGAAAAACCTTATATTCCTTTGGAACTACAGCGTTGGCTTGCTCAGCGATGCGTTGAGTCATTTTTCTACTTATGGTACTGTACCAAAAGATTGGGGACGTGATAGCTTCGGAGCCACAGGCGTCACAGTATTTTAACATATGAAGTGAAAAAAGAGCTAAAGGAGATGCCTATATTCGATTAAAGCAGTTTTCTCTGGCTATGCAAGGAGACAGGGGTCTTTTAATTTGGCTTGGAAAACAACACCTTGGGCAGAAGGATCGGCCTGAAGAGCTTTTAAATCAAATCCCTTCTATAAATGTCATTCACTATGGGAGTGATTCGGTGTCTCAAACTTGGGCTCAGCAGCAAAGTAATCTCACGTAGGTTCTTCTTGGCAACCAACTCATAGCTCGAGAGTATTTTTTCGGCAGTAGATTAATTGACTGTAATTGTGATCCGTGCTTGAATCATAAATTTTCGAAAAGCGATAATACCGATTACCTGGAGAATTCTTATGGGCAAATTTAGGCTTTTTACTCACGCGGTCATTTTTGCAACTACCCCTTCATTTCTGATTTACCCACAAGATGCTTTTAGGCAAGCAGATTTTCATGTGCAGGAAGTCCACTCTAGAGTGCCCAAAAATATCCGGAAAACGAAAAGATATCAGCTTGCTTCTTACGATGATATCCTCAACTTTCT
>JAAKFC010000085.1 GCA_011065225.1 Chlamydiota bacterium | reverse complement strand
AAATTGACTTTGACGAGTACGTTAAATAGTTATTTTGGCACAACAACATGTGCTGGCGGAATTTTGAGCATTTCCGCAATTACTAATTTAGGCAATAGCTCAGGACTCAATTTTACAGGTGGTGCATTAGAAATCGCAGGAAATTTAACATTGACTCAACCTATAACATTGCCCAGCACCGGAAATATTTTAGTCGCTTCAGGAAATACGGCAATATTTTCAGGGGCAATGTCAGGAGCAGCTGGAATAGACAAACAAAGCAGTGGAACTTTAGAAATTGCGGGAGCTCCAAAGACGTATCTTGGAGGGACAACTATTAGTGACGGAACCCTCAAAATAGGAGTTGCAGATGTTCTCCCCTCTTCAACAGCTGTTACCATCAGTGCAAATGGCATTTTAGATCTCAATAATCTGATGTTGACAATAGAAGCGGCAAATGGAAGTGGTAATGTTTCGATTGGTTCAGGAAATTTAGTGATTGATTCAGCTAGTTCAAGTGCACTATCTGGAGTCATAAGTGGATCTGGAGATTTAATGAATCAAGGAGGAAGTGCGCTGACCTTAACAGGATCAAATACATTTTCAGGTCTTATGACAAATGCGATTGCATCAACGCTTGAAGGGTCAAATTCCAGTTTATCATCTAATATTTCTAATGCTGGTTCTCTAATTTTCAATCAACCTGATGAGGGCATTTATTCACGAGCATTCACTGGTTCTGGAACGATGAGAAAAGAAGGAACTGGAAAATTGACACTGACCGGAACCAATGCTCAATCTGCAACGACTGTTGCAGCTGGAGAACTCAATGTCAATGGAACATTGACTGGGTCTTTACTTGTTGAAAATGGTACAACTCTTAGTGGAGAAGGCACTGTTGGAAATGTTACGCTCAATGGAACGATTGCACCTGGGAACTCAATTGGAACAATGTTTGTCGCTGATTTTACATTTTCAAGTGGTTCAACTTTTGAAGTTGAAATTGATCCGACAAGTTCTGATTTAATCTCTGCAAGCGGTATAGTTACCATTGATCCTGGGGCAACAATCAATGTCACGTCTTTACCAGGCATATTTCCTGCTACTAATACTTATACACTCATTACAGCATCTGCACTTGTTGGGACATTTGATACAGAAATCTTTTTCCCACAAAGATTTCTATTTAGTTTGATTTATTCCTCTACGGAATTGCAATTATTCGTAAAATCGTCTACTTTCGAAAGCCTTGTCAGTGGCTTCAATGTCAAGGCAGTTGCTCAGTGCTTTGATGTCATGGATTTTTCAAGTGATCCCGATTTACAAAACATCGTTCTTGCACTTGATGCATGTGACCCTAAAGCATTGGAGAAAAACTTCAATCAAATGCAACCAGCACTTTATAATGCTATTGCCCTTGCTGAAGAAAATAATCTTATTGCAGCGCGTCTTTCCATTAGTGAAAGACTTTTAGAATATAGAAAATCTTATTACGACCCTTGCTGTTGCGAGTCATATACAGCATGGATTGCTCCTTTTGGTGTTTTAGGACGACAAAAAACTCGAAGTGGACAATTGGGATTTCGTACGAATGAATATGGTGTGATGCTTGGCTTAGATCGAGTCTTCTGTGAATATAGCTTTATCGGGGGAGCTGTTGGATATAGCAATTTCGATATTGATTGGTCCAAATCAAAAAGTGAAGCAGATGTGGACGCAGTGCAGGTTGCTCTTTATGGGCGTTTAGCAAGCTATTGTTGGTATTTTGATGCCATTGCTCTTGGGGCTAAAAATTATGTCTCTACAGAAAGAGCTATTAAATTTGTATCTTCTGAGTTTAACAGTAAACGGATTGCAAAAGGAAATCATGATAGTAAAGAATTCGATCTCTATGGGAGAGGAGGAGCGATTTTTTATCTTTGTTCAATTGATGTGAATCCATTTGCATCTATCGAATACCTTTATATCAGACAAGATGGATTTCGCGAATCTGGAGCTAAAAGTTTGAATCTTAAAGTGAAAGATAAAACCTATAATATGTTAAGAATAGAGACTGGTATTGAGCTATCAAAATATATTTGCACAGAGTATTTGAATAGGACAATTAAGGCAGGAATAAAGTATGGACGTGAAGAACGTTATAAAGGAAAAGAGACAAAATCTGAATTTATTGCCGGCCAGTGTTCTTTTGTAGTGCGTGGATTGAATCCTTCTCGTAGTCTTCTGATTCCATCCATTGGCGTATTGATTGAAACATGTGACGGAAAATATTCCTTTTCAGGATATTATGAAACTCAATTGGGATATCGCAAAGGAAAATTTGGGAAAGATTACATTAATCATAATCTTAATATTCGATTAGGATATACATTCTAGTGAATCCCGCTCTAAGAGGGTGTTTAAAAAATCATTCCGTCGATACTAGAAGCGATCTTTAAACACCCTCTAAAGGGCCAGATTTTCTTTTATCTGAATAGATTTACGATCGGGTTTTATTTTGATTGGCCATCCCTTTGCCATCTCTTCTTGGATTTTGTGAAATTCCTCTTTGACTTTTTCATCGAGAGATGTGAGACGATGGACTTGACCTTCTTTTTTGATCCAGGGATCTACACCACGAAACTTCATCTTGGGGTGGAAATCAGCCTCCTTTGGATCCACAAGAGCAAAGTAGTGCTTTGCATTGAAAATTTTTCGAAATCTATTTTGAATGAGAGGATCTTTGAGTTGGCGGATTTTTCTCCATACGACATGATCCAGACCAAAATGGATATCATCTTCGGTAATTTTGCCTAATTGGACAGCCCTTCTAATCACTTCTGAAAACCAAGAAGACATCACAAAATTGGTTGGGGAACCCCAGCAATTTTTTGTCATATGAAGAGAAAATCGGACCATTTTCACCATTAGCTCGGGCTTTGTTGCAATCCACTTCTCTCCATCAAAGATGAGGTCTTTAACAATTTCTAAAACTTCCTTTTTCGTGAGAAACCCCCTGTGAAAAGCTCCTTGCAAATTGTAATCAATGCGATCTGCACACAAATTAGGTAGAGGCTGCTCAAGAGCTTTAAAGTTTTCTGATTTAGGTAAGACTTGAGCGATGGAAAAATCATGCTTTTTTAGAATCTTCCCAATACCAGATTCCTCTAAAAACCATGCGTGAATATCATCTTGATAGCCCTTCTGATGCTTCTTTTGATTGAACACATAATCTCCAACATGGGAAAAAACCGTATGAGAAACATCATGCAAAAGCCCAGCAATTTGCTCCTCAAGCGATACCTTTTGCATCCGCAGAATTGCCAATACACCCAAACTGTGATCATAGCGGGTATATTCTTCGCGATGCGTCGTATAATAAGAGATACCATATTGGTGCACAGCTTTCAGCCGCTGCATAGGTCTGCTATCAATCAACTCCAATACTACCGGATCATCGACCTCGATTACTCCATAAAAAGTCTCAACTGGCCTGGCAAGTAGTTGACAATTCAGAATGAAGAAAAAGACTAAGATTATTGTTTTGAAATAGAAATTTTTGGTTGTGCCCATTTGATCACATTTGTTGCGTGAACCCCGTCCTGAAGGACGAGGAATGATTTGGAAGAGGCTTCGTATCCTTCCCAAATGTGAATTTAAACTACCCGGCCCTAAAGGGCCAGGTTTTCTTTTATCTGGATAAATATACATCTCTTTAAGAAACTTGGGATTTTCAAGCAATTTAACCTCAATCGCCACTGCATACGCCATAATTTGAACCTCCCTCGCCTAAGAGGGTGTTTAAAAAATCATTCCGCCGATACTAGAAGCGATCTTTTCCCCTATAAGAACCTTCTTCGACCTGCACAAGCTCACATGAGCTTGCTCCGGTCTCCAGAAAGCCCTTCTAGGAAAAAATCTCTGCTTCTATCGGCGAAAGCAATTTTTAAACACCCTCTAAAGGCGAAGGAGGTTCAATTCTAAAGTTGTTTATAAAGCTCTTCTGCACTTTTTGGAGGAGGAATTTCTCCAGAAAGAAGCTCTCTTGGTGTGACATATCGACCGTAAAACTGGGTATTGGCTTTAGAGCGCTCAAGAATGACGGTTCCTTCAAGGGATATGCCCGCAAAGGCTCCTTTGCTCCGACTATAGGAATAGACAGCTGCTAAGGGAAGAACTAAAGAACCCTCTACAGATCTTCCAATCGGACCTGCAGCCACGCTGAGATTCCCCCCTATAGTCACATTGCCACCTCTTGAAAAGGCATCCACAGCAGCCTGGGTATTGAGAACTAAGATGAAATCAGTGATTTCACCTCCAATTTGAAACCCAAATCCCGCACCACCCATTCCAATAGCAGAAGGAGCAGACCAGCCTTCTGAGGTCCTGGCAATCACAAGTCCTGAACCGATCCGACCGCTGAAGATAAATCCTCCCTTTAGGACGGTCATTACTACAAGCCCTTGTGCATTGTTGAGTACTTCTCTAGGAATGCTTTGCTCAGGGATGCGTTTGAAATCATAAAGAATCCTAGAGGCTCGATTGATATCTGTTTGGAGCCCGCCATAAACAGAACAAGAAAAAAGAAGACCAAAGAGAATTTTACGCATCAATTCTCAAAATGCACTTTCTTCCATTTTTTGACAAATGTCTTGACTTCTGAAAACTGAGGAAATTCTCTTTCTTTTGATTTGAACTCATTATGATGGATGTGATGTCGGCCTCTTCGTTTCCTTTTGGGAGGAAGAATATTATGAAGCATCTCATGATAGACGATATAGTGCACAAAATATTCAGGAATGTGCTCTTTGTCGAGGAGGCGATTGATCTTGATCAATTTGAGATTGTGATTGTAGGAGCCAAAGGTGATTCTCGTTTTTGGAATTGTCTCTCCCCTCCCAAACCATGAAATCCGCAAATCGAGCTTCTCATCAAAATATTTATGATTGAGAGCGTTATAAATCTCCTGCAAGTTGTAGACACTTCCAATTGGACGGAGGATGATTCTTTTCTTTTTTCGTTTAAACCCAAGCATTACTTGGTAGATTCTTGCAGAGAATCGAGATCTTTATCAACCTTTTCCGCATTTTGATTGGTAGGATCATCCAAATAAACATGATAGTCTTTGGAAAGTTGCTCTTTCATTTGAATGAGTTTTTGATTCATCAAAGCAGAAGCAGCATCCTGGATTGCCTGAAGAGACTCATCCATCGCTTTTTCATATTCTATTTTTTTCTCCGGGAATTTTTTGGTTTCTTGCAATCCCTTAAAACTTTCCTGGAAAATCTTTACCCCTTGCTGGATTTCTTTTTGATAAATCGAGCGTTCATCGCCTGGTTTTTGTATTTCCATAAATCCTCTAATCAGATATTTTGCTAATAATTTCTCTGTATACACATTCCAGCTCAAGAATTGGAATTTTGACCAGGAGGCCCTCAAATTTCCCGTCTGCGACGAGCTGCAGTGTTCATAGACACGGAGCGAGGACCAGACGAAAAATTTGAGGAATAGCCGACGCCGTCAAAAACCAATTCTTGAGCTGGAATTTGTATAACATGAAAAAAATTCTTCTTGCAACTATTTTATCTAGTGCTAGGATCATTGCTCAAGAAACACCAGAAGTGAAAACTCCTGAACAGATTCAAGCAGAGCTAGATAAGGCACAGGCAGATTTCGAGATAGCCCAGAAAATGTTTATTCCCTGGTATACGGGTCCTCTCATCACAGGTTCTGCGAATAACGTTCCTGCAGGAAAATGGAATATCCAGCCTTACCTCTTTTTTCTTCTCGATCATGCCCAATATAATGATAATCGCAAATCCATCAATGTTCCCGATATTTGGACCATTCAACCGCTATTGGTCCTCCAAAGAGGATTGAATTCTTGGCTAGATGCTACTTTGGTTCAATTTGGTTTGTTCAAGTGGCGTGAAGGAGAAAAAGCGCAAGAATATGGCGATCTAAACCTTACCCTCGGTCATCAACTTGTTAACGAAACCCCTTATGTCCCCTCCATACGAGTCACCATTGGAGAATCTTTCCCCACTGGCCACTATCAAAAGCTCAGCCCTGATAAGGCAGGAATCGATGCTTCTGGGTCAGGAGCCTTTGCTACTATTGTTGGGCTTTTTGTCAGTAAGATCTTTTGGGAGATACCCATTCATCCAGTCAGAGTGCGCTTTGCTGGAACCTATGAAATACCAAACCACGATGTGCTAGTAAAAAATTTCAATGCCTTTGGTGGAGGATTTGGGACAAATGGTGATGTGAGTGTTGGGCAAACACTCAATCTCGATTTAGGGATTGAAGTGAGCCTTACAGAGCATTGGGTATTTGCAACAGATTTTGCCTATGCCTATTCAAGAGAGACCACTTTCAAAGGCAACCCCGGTTTAACAGCACTCGGCACACCCGCTTCCGTTGGGGGTCCATCCTCCGACCAATTTTCGATCGCCCCTGCCATCGAATACAACATCAGCGATAGAGGTGGGTTCATTGGAGGCGTCTGGTTTTCCGTCACAGGCCGCAATAGCGCTAACTTTGTAGGGATTATTCTTTCTTACACCTGGCTGTTTTAGAGGGTGTATGTGCATTGCTTTCGCTGCCAAAAGCCAAGTTTTTTTCCTAGAAGAACGTTCTGGAGGACGGAGCAAACTCAAATTGAGTTTGTGGAGTTCGAAGAACGTCTTATAGGGGAAAAGATGGCTTTTGTTGGCAGCGGAATGAATTCGCATACACCCTCTTAGAGGGTGTTTAAAAATTGCTTTCGCCGATAGAAGCAGCGATTTTTTCCTAGAAGGGCCTTCTGGAGACCGGAGCAAGCTCATGTGAGCTTGTGCAGGTCGAAGAAGGTTCTTATAGGGGAAAAGATCGC
>JAAKFC010000084.1 GCA_011065225.1 Chlamydiota bacterium | reverse complement strand
ATTGAGATAGATAAACGTGGGAGATTGGACCAAATTCTCAGGAGAAAGCACACCGACAATACCTTTTACAAAAGTTGTTTTTCCAGCGCCCAAATCACCATGCAGGGCAACAATATCACCACGTTGCAATTGCCCTGCAAATTCCCGAGCAAGTACTTGTGTTTCCGATTCTGTTGCGATATACACAGATCGTGATTCAAAAATCGGTTTTTTACTGCGTTGACTTATCCTCAAATTTATCACTTGCTCCTCAGAGGGTGTTTAAAAATTGCTTTCGCCGATAGAAGCAGAGATTTTTTCCTAGAAGGGCCTTCTGGAGACCGGAGCAAGCTCATGTGAGCTTGTGCAGGTCGAAGAAGGTTCTTATAGGGGAAAAGATCGCTTCTAGTATCGGCGGAATGATTTTTTAAATACCCTCTCACTCCGTGTCTATGAACACTGCAGTTCGTCGCAGTTGAAAAATTTGAGGGTCTCCTTGTGAAATTTCCGATTTTTGAATCACAATCTGTACACATGAACCTATCCCGTCGCTTCTTCTTCCATCCATCCCTCGACAAATGATGTGAATTTGGGGGATTCTGAGAGCTCTTCGACAAAAGAGGAAATCTTTTCTTCTTGGAGTTTTTCTTGGATGACGACGAGGAATCCGCCTTCGATTTCAAAACGGTTTTGACTGGGAACTTCGATTAGAGGAATGTTTTTGATTTGGTTTCTAGTAAAATCATCAATCACAGCGGCTTTGCTGTTAAATAGCTTGCCTGTCACAGCGGAAGAAAAAACAGTTTTTGTGATGGGCTCGCGCCTTTTGACGATGTAGTTGGCAATCACCTCGGGGTCTTCTGAGACAAAAAAGCGCTTGACGCGTATGCCGTCGACCCGCTCGGTATTTTCTGGGCAGTTGGAGACCCAATCATAGATCGCATCCTGAGGATTGGGGTGCGTATTATTCCCAAATACCTTTCCAGTAAAGGGGCAAATATAAATTTTAGTCGTCTGTTCATTGACACTTTCTTTTTGGAATTGGATCTTGATTTCGGTTTCGCGCCACAATTTTCCTTGATCTTCAAGAAATCTGATCAGTTCTTCTTTGCTTTGGTAAATCTTTTTTTCGCGAATAAAGAGAATAGGGTTGATTTTGAGCTTCTTTTCAAGAAAAAATAAATAAGTTGTGACTACATCTGCTTTTTTATTTTTCTTGAGGAATTTTAATAGCTCTTCTTTCAGATTTTCCGAGATTTGCATATTGCCTCCGACAAAGAAATGAGGGTAGCATAAATATAAGTTATTCTTCAAGCATTCTGAATGGAGGAGAAGCCAAATTTTAATTTAATTTCCTGAAAATTAATTTCTTGATTGCTTTTTGAAGGAATAAAGTGTACACTAAGCAACTCTTTCTAATGCCGGAGGATAGGATTATGACATCAACTTTACAGCAGCAGCTTGTTCTCGAAGAACTTTCTGTTCCAGGATTCCATAGAGTTGTTCGCATCCGTGATGCCAAAAGTGGCCTCGATGCGATCATTGCCATTCATGATTTGCGCCTAGCTAAAGTAGCGCTTGGAGGAACTCGCATTCATGCATACGAAACATTTGAAGATGCCTTGTGGGATGCCACAAGACTTGCAAGAGGAATGACCTTTAAATCTGCAGCTTCCCAGTCGAGTTGGGGTGGGGGGAAAGCTGTGATCATTGCGGATCCCAAAAAGGACAAGACAGAAGAGCTGCTTATAGCTTTTGCTGAGGCAGTCAATCTTTTAAAGGGAGAGTTTATTTGTGCAGAAGATTCAGGATGTACTCCTAATGACATTGCCATAATTGCTGAACATACCCCTTATGCGGTTGGTCTTCCCGAGAGCAGTGGCAATCCGTCTCCTTTCACGGCCTGGGGAGTATTTCGAGGCATTCAAGCAGTCATGAATCACCTTTTTGGCTCGGAATCTGTTGCTGGCAAGACAGTTGCTATTCAAGGCTTGGGAAGTGTGGGAGCATGCCTTGCAGAAACTCTCTTTTGGCATGGAGCGAAGCTCGTTATCACCGATATCCACATGGATCACGCCGAAGGCCTTGCGAAACAATTTGGTGCGAAATTGGTCGAGCCCGATGCCATTTATGAGGAGCCCTGTGATGTCTTTTCTCCTTGTGCATTAGGTGGTATCATCAATCCTGAGTCGATCGAGCGTTTGCGCTGTCGTGCGATTGCAGGATCTGCCAATAACCAGCTTCTTTCAGAAAGCGATGCTGAAGAACTCCGCCGTGTTGGGATCCTATATGCTCCTGACTTTGTGATCAATTCCGGTGGACTGATCAACGTAACCCAAGAGGTGACGAAAGGGGGATATAATCCTCGTGTTTCAAGAAATAAGGTTAACAAGATCTATGACCAGTTGAAATTGATTTTCAATATTGCTAAAGAGAAGGGGATCTCGACCCAAAAAGCGATTATGCAATTAATAGAATATCGTCTCGAATATGGAATTGGCCGGCGTGTGGACCCCATTTACATGCACCACGCAGGCATTAGCTACTAACAAAAAACTGCCTTATGCAAACCATCGCTGAGAGGCTTGAAAAGAGTGTAGAAAAGGCCTTGGAAGAGGCCTTTGGGCAGGAGCTTTCCGAGCAAAAAGAGCTCCTCGAGCCCGAGCTCACTCAAGCAACGCAGGCTCAATTTGGGCATTATCAATGCAATAATGCCCTAAAACTTTCCAAAGCACTCAAGAAAAATCCGCGCGATATTGCACAGGAGATTGTTGCCAATCTAACCTCTCCCATGATCCACAAGATGGAAATTGCGGGGCCAGGTTTTATCAATATCACCCTTAGCAATGCGTTTCTCGCCCATGAGATAGAGCAGCTTCTGCAAGATCCACACTTTGGCGTTCCCAAGGCAAAAGAAAAAAAGCGGATCATCGTCGAATTTTCTTCTCCCAACATTGCCAAAGAGCTTCATGTTGGGCACTTGCGCTCAACCATCATTGGAGATGCACTTGCCCGTCTTTTTGAATTTTTGGACTATGATGTTCTTCGCCTCAATCATATTGGCGATTGGGGAACCCAGTTTGGCATGCTCATTGCCTATTTGAAAAATTTTGAGATTGCTTTCTTTGAAGGGAAAAAGACTGCCGATCTCTCGCAACTCATGCACTGGTATCGCGAATCGAAAAAACTCTTCGATGCAGATCCCGATTTCAAAAAGCAGTCTCAGCGCGAAGTTGTCCGCTTGCAAGGGGGCGATGAAGCATCGCTCGAAGCATGGGAGATGATTTGCGACATTTCCAGAAAAGCTTTTAAAGAGATTTATGATCTTCTTGATATCAAGATCGAAGAGCGTGGCGAATCATTTTACAATCCCTATCTTCTCGAAGTGGTGGATGACCTTGAGGAAAAGGGACTCATCACCCTTTCTGAGGGGGCAAAATGTGTATTTCTTGAAGGGTATATAACTCGTGATGGAACTCCTCTTCCCATGATTGTCCAAAAATCAGATGGTGGCTTTAACTACGATACAACGGATATGGCAGCCATGCGCCATCGGATTGAACAAGAGGGCGTCGATCGGATCATTGTCGTCACCGATGCGGGACAATGCCTCCATTTTCAAATGATCGAAAAAACAGCAGAAAAAGCAGGCTATCTCGATCCACAAAAAGTCCAATTTGATCATGTTCCCTTCGGTGTCGTCCTTGGTCCTGATGGAAAGAAATTTAAAACGCGCTCAGGAGAGACAGAAAAACTGATCGATCTCATTTCTGAGGCAATTGCGCGTGCGAAAGCCACTTTCAAAGAGCGCATTCCCGATGCAAGCGAAAAAGAAATCGAAGAGCTCGGCAGCATTTTAGGCATTGATGCCATCAAATATGCCGATCTTTCTTCTCATCGGCTCAAAGACTATGTTTTCAGTTATGATCGGATGCTCAGTTTTGAAGGGAATACCGCAGCATTTCTTCTCTATGCCTATGTCCGCGTCCAAGGGATCAAGCGCAAAGTGGGCAAAGACGTCGAAACTCTCATTGGAAACGTCTCGATCAAGCTTGAAGATCCTTCAGAGATTGATTTAGCTCTTCACTTGCGCCGATTTGGAGAGACGCTTCAGATGATGTCTCGTGATCTTCTTCCCAATCGTCTCTGTGAATATCTCTATGATCTTGCAGAGAAATTCCACGCCTTCTTCCGCGATTGTAGAGTTGAAGGCTCGGAGCAAGAAGAGAGCCGTCTTCTCCTTTGCGAAGCCACATCACGCGTCCTTGCCAAAGGACTCGATATCTTGGGCCTAAAGACTTTGCCTAGGATGTAATTTTTTCAAGGAACAATTATTGCGTCTTGCAATCTTTAGTGTCTCCAGATTTCATTAGTATGTTACTGGCTACACAATTTACCATAGATATTGGAGTACCACCCGGGTTCTTGAATTCTGGGTGCTCTTTGGTAAAACGATTTAAGTTTTCCCGAGCTTCTTTTAATGATTGATCGCTAGTACTTTCACTAACAATTTTATCTAGGTTTTGAAATTGTTTTATAAGCTCTGATTTTTTTTCAAGCTGTTCTTTAACCTGTAAAGCATCTTCGGTACCTATAACCTGGACACTAGCAGTCTGATGATGCCAAGCAATATCGTAAAATACACGGGCCTTAGGTGTTTCATTAGAATCGACGATGGTTATATCGTGATTAACACCATCAGAAAAATAAAGATTATTTATAACTTCCCAACCTTGTGGTAGCTGAGCCTTTCCCAAAAAAGGGTTTTCCGGAGTGAGACCAGGATAGATATGTGTCCATGTGATGCCTAATTTTTCAAATTTTTCCTTATTTCCATTTCTTAACGGTAAGTCCACTGTAAGTCTATTGTCTTGTGGGGTAGTCGATGGATTTGTAGTTAAAGACATTTATTTGCTCCTCGTTTTAAAACGATTTAAATTATACTAGCTGTTTTGATTTTCAGTCAATCTCTCGAATCTTTTTCTTTGATGTAATTTTTCAAGGTATTTTGCTCGCTCACTTTCTGGTGGGTGAGTAAAGAAAAAAGCCATATTATTGCCCCACGAAGAGAATAAAAATCGATTGGCAAGAGAAAGCTTTCGTTCATATGTTCCATGCTCACACATTTTTTTAAACAGGTAAATTCCCCCAGGAATAGCATCAGGAGAGATTTTTGCAGCAGTTAAATCGGCCTCCTTTTCACAGGCGCGGCTATAACGGATAGAGACGAGGGCTTTAAAGGCTATCGTAGTTATAAAGGCAGTCATCATTAGAAAGGCGATGATATGCCAAGAGAGAGAAATCGCGAGGCTAGCGCATAAAATTCCTGCAGTTATTAGCAGACTGCTTAATATTGAATTTCGATTCAACATCGCAAAACTACCATGAGAATGCTTGTGATATTCATGTGCCATCTCATGACTAAGGACGAACTTTTTCGTGAGCTCGGTGAGTTTTGGATCTCGGATATAATTCAAAAAGAGACGTAATGCATATTTATCTGTGGTTTTTAGCCGCTCTCTTCTCATATTAAAATAATCTCGTGACCAATCTGCAACTTCTTGTAAAAAGGCATCAGATTTCAATCTAGGATCTTCGAATCCAGTTACTTGGAATTTTTTTGGGATATCAGAAGTTTTTAAAAGAAAAAGATAAGGAAGAAAAACTTCTCTTCCTCTGATAGAAGGTATGCAGTCAATTGAATTTAGTACCCAAACAGAAGGGGGAAAAAGATTTATTTTTTTTGCAATTTTTCGCATTTCTTCTTTAACTTCATCCATGCGAGTAAAATAAAGAGGCATTGAAGGTAAGAAATAAGAGAATATTTTTGAAAGCATCCTAGGATTTTAACAAATTTTATTTTTTATTACGAGGTTCTTATTGGAGAAAAGAAAGATTATTTGGCTTTTTTCAAATAATTTATTTAAAACTATTGCTATTTATTAACCTCAAGATGGGAGAAACCAATTTATTTGGTAATACGACCAAAAAAGTTGGTAAGGTTTCTTTTTGGTATTTATTGGTGTTGTTGAACCGTACTCTTGATGAAATATCCGTCATTAAATAGTATGATACCAGCATTTTTGAAAATTTTAGGATAACCTCTTTAGTGTGCAAAAAATAATGGTAAGAAAATGCCTGTAGAAATTGATGTTTTGAAACTTGTTTGCCATAGATTAGAGCAAGCTGATATTCCATATATGTTGACGGGTTCTTTAGCTGCTAATTTTTATGTGGTTCCGAGAATGACTAGAGATATAGATATTATAATAGAAATTCAGAAATTTGATGTAGATAGGCTTTTCCAAATTTTTCAAGAAGATTTTTATATAGATAAAGATTCAATTTATGATGCAATTGAGTATCAAGGGATGTTTAATATCATTCATAATAATTCGGTTTTAAAAATAGACTTTATTATTCGAAAGGATATTTCTTATCGCGATACAGAGTTCAAAAGAAGGCATCGGGTACAATTTGAAAATTCACCAATTTGGATTGTTGCTCCAGAAGATCTCATTCTTTCCAAACTTTTTTGGGCAAAAGATAGTTTGTCAGATATGCAGCTAAAAGATGTTAAAAATCTTCTCTCCCTAAAGAATCTTGATAAAGCATATATTGACAAATGGGTACAAAAACTGAATCTTGAACATATTTATGAGAGGGTAGAAGTACATGCGTGACACAACTCCTGAAATTGAACAAAAAGTACGTGAAATGATGGAACTGAAATCACCAACTGAGCGTGTTAAAATGGGATTTTCTATGTATGAAACCTCAAAGTACATAGTCACCCAATCTATTTTGCATAGCAATCCACATATTTCAAAATCAGATCTTCGGCGAGAAATCTTTTTAAGATTTTACGGAGATGACTTTACTCCAGAAAAACGAGAAAAAATCATAAAGCATTTAGAGCAACATTCATAAGGCTATGAGGGTCTTGCT
>JAAKFC010000083.1 GCA_011065225.1 Chlamydiota bacterium | reverse complement strand
CTTATGAAGATGTGCAAGATGAAGTGGGAGCTAAGGTCTATGCCGACCTTTTGCAAAGTATCACAGAAAATGAAGTAGAAGGTCTCGATGAATATGCTGGGCATCGTTTTGATAGATACTTAGAAGAGATGCGTACATTTGCTATGCAAGATCCAAAAAACTTTGAGAAGATGCAGGAAGAATCGATTTGGGCTTTGAATAAGCGGATCCAGCAACTTACAGAAGAGGAAATTGTCATTGGGGTCGGAGAGTTTTCTCCCGTTTCCGATGGGCATTTCTATCAGCTCATGGAAAAAGGAGAGGTTGTGGCATCAGAAAAGGAAGTTGCCCAAATCAAAGAATATCTCAAGTATGATGCTGAGCAAAAATTGATGCGCAAACTTCTTAAAAGGATGTAGCTTTAGCTTGGAAGAAACTCTCGATCAAATTTCTCCGATTTTGCCGATCGATTTCTTTGCAGTGACATATGATCTGCAAGAAGGAGAGTGGAATAAGCCTTTAAAGAGAAAACACATTCTTCCTGATTTTTCAGAACTTCTCTATGAAGATCCATTTGCAAAAGTCTTTTTAGGTTGGAATCAGAAAGGCCTGATGTGCGAAGTGCATATTGAAAAGCCCTTTGAAGAGTGTTTTTTTCCCGAAGTGCGCAAAGGAGATAGTGTTGAACTTTTCATCGATACACGCGATCTCAAATCGGCGGGATTTTTGACCCGTTTCTGTCACCATTTTGTGATCCTTCCCAAACCAATCGATGAGGTGTATGTCAGGGAAGTGACGGCATTTCGCACCGATGATCGACATGAATTATGCGATCCCCAAAAAATTGGTGTGAAGGGAGATTTCCAGCGCAAAAGTTTTCAGCTGCAAATATCTCTTCCCTCAGAATGTCTTCACGGGTATGATCCTACTGCATTTGATCGATTGGGATTCACATATCGAATCAATGGGCTTGGAAGAGATCCACAGCACTTTGCGCTATCTTCCGATTACTTTACGATAGAAACGCAAAGCTCCAAATGGGCGAGTGTTCAAATGAGGGGAGTATGAAGTTTTCTGATTCACATGAATGGGTTTTAGCAGAAGGTGATATTGCGACAATTGGAATTACCGCTCATGCTCAAAAAGAGCTTGGAGAAGTCGTTTATGTCCAATTTCCCGAAGTAGGACAAAATGTGGAAGCAGGTAAGGAAGCGGTCGTTGTGGAATCAACAAAAGCAGCTGCCGATATCTACACTCCTGTTTCTGGGACGGTGACAGCGATCAATGAGGCGGTAAAAAATGATCCGAGTCTGCTCAATGCTTCTCCTGAAAAAGAGGGATGGCTCATAAAAATTGCCCTTTCAAACCCTTCAGAGCTTGACACTTTGCTCGATCATCAGCAATATCTTGGGTTGATTTCATGAAAAAAAAAGCGCTTTTCTTTTTCTCTGTTCTCGTGCTCCTGTGCGGAGCAGTGTTTGTTTTTCGCTATCAAATTCTCGTGGCCGGCGCAAAAATGATACTTGTAAAAGCTCTTCCAAATTCTCTTGTTTACCAAGAGATCCGCGGAAGCGATCAAAAAGTATTCATTCAAGGTCTCCATTTTTCCGAAGAGCAAATGGAAGTGACATTGGATGGGGTCGAATTTGGATTTGAATTTAAGGAGATTTTTCGACATCCAAGACGCCTCATTTCTCTTTATCGCCAAGGAATTTCTAGCTGGAATGATCTTTTGATCCCGATCAAGCAATATGGTCTGAATCTCAATGTGCAAACTGGTATTCTGACTCTAGGAGATCAGCGCTACTATTTTCAATTTAAACAGGGAGAGAAAAAGCACGAAATTGGAACACTTTTTATTTCTCAGGATCCGGGACTCTTGGAGCATCCTTTTCTTGTGATGAAGTTTCACACTCGAGGGGATCAGCTCATTTCGCAACTTTCAGTGGAAGAAGTTCCTTCGGAGAGACTCCTTCATCTCGCAGCATTTGCTCTGCCCCAATACTTTGCTGGATTTACGCATTCTGGGGGGAATGTGCAACTCCAGGCCAACGTCATTTTTGAAGAAGATGGCCATGTCGATGAACTTTCTACTCGATTTCGCTCTGAGAATTTTGAAGTGCACTATCCCAATAAGGATCTTACGATCAAAATGGATGCGCTCGCTGGAGAGATGAATTATCCTGAGGGAATTGAAGAGTCTGACCTTCCTGTATGGAAGAGAATGCAATGCGTTCTATCTCTCGAAAATGGAAATATTCGACTAGGAGATCAATTTCTGCTCTCGAGATTAAAGGGAAATCTCACTTTGGATACGAGAGAAAATCCCTCTTTGATTCTAACTGGGGAACTTGCAGGCCAGGAAAAACCTTTATTTCTAGAGCTACAAGGAAAAGGAGCAGTTCACGAAGATCATGCCTATTGGCTGGAATTTGAATTAGGACTCAATGATCTTGCTGGAACTGAGTGCAGTGCTTTTGTATCAGTATGTCATCCAGAAAAGGAATCCTTGGTTGTCCAATTGGAGGCAAATCATCTTTTGCCTCAGCAAGTGGAAATGCTAAAAGGGTATTTGAGTCGTTCGATGCCACGCCTAAAGGATTGGAATATTCTCCAGGGGAGTTTTGGAGGGAAGCTTATCGCTCTATTCGAAAAGGGAGAGCTCTCCCATTTTGAGATGCAAGATTTTGTTGGGGAAGATGTCTCCTTATCTTCTGGGGGGGATCCGCTTTATTTGGCAAGTGTGAAGGGAGAAGGGCGCCTTTTTTCGGATCTCAATTTTGAGATAGAGCTCCCGACTGCTCATTTCTTTGGATTCATCTCTCCAGAGCTCAAAAATGCTTATACAGATTTCAGGCCCGATGACTTTGTTCGCGTGAGCACCACCGTGCAGTTTGGAGAAAAAGGAGTGGAAACTTCTGCCTCGTGCGAATTTTTGAGCCTGCAAGAATCCTTGCAATTTGGCTTTAAGAGCACGCAGCCGTTTCCGAGCTCTCTTAGCGATGTATCGGAAGGTTGGGCTCGCTCAGAAAAACTCTCCCATCAGTTCTATAGTCCATTTGTTACCTTTGTCCATGAAGATCTTGAAATTTATGGAGATGTCGATCTTCTAGCCTCCTATGATGGGAAAATTGTCGACTGTTCTCTTCAAGTCGATGGCTTCCTCGTCAAACACCCCCGCCTCGATTTAAAAGCAAAAACCATAGGCGAAAAAGAAAAAACAATAGGGCGGATCAAGTTTCGCTACGACCCCATAGCAAATCATTTTGAAGGGACAATTCCCTTGCGCGCTGCAGAAGCGTATGATCGGCAATATGGTCTATATTTTGAAAACGTGGAAGGGGATTTACAAATTGCACCCCAGAAATTCACAGGGCACATTGCACACGCCGATGTTTCTTTGGATTCAGTTGATCTAGTAAAAAATCTCGGGTTTTATTTTTCTTATGATGATGCATTTGATTTCCATGAAGTGCGTGCGGACCTCGTCCTTCCTACCAGTCATCGATATAATATCTACTTGCCCAAATTGAATCCTACCTCTTGCGATCTGCACTTCTATGATGACAAAAAAGAACTCACTCATATCAAAGGGGATTTTGTAGGCGCTTGGAAGGGGAGTATTTATTTGCCCGCTTTCGATGAGAGTTTTCCCTCCTCTTTTACTTGGGATCCAATAGAAAATATTGCTTCTTTAGAAATGAAGCGGCAAGATTTCGAGCTAAAACTCAAAAAAGAAAAACAGCAATACATCTTGGAACACATAAAAGCTGGGAAAATCGAAGGGCAAGCGGCATTTGTTTTTGGAGAAAAAGGGATAGAGTTTTCCACCTTTCAACTCGAAGCGCCAAACATTACCCTGAAAGGCTCAGGAAACATGTTTGTCAAGTTACCAATGCAAGAAGAAAATTTTGGCCTTTATGGCGATTTAGATTATCAATTGGAAACACATTTGCCCATCCCTCTCAAATTAGAGGGAAGAGAATCTTTGAAATGGGCATTTTCTCCAGAAATGGGCTTTGCCTTTTCAGGAATCAACCTTGCCTCTGAAGAGTGCAGTCTCCAAGTAGATTATCTTGAAAAACTCATTTGCGGAAAACTCGCCGCGCACAAAATTCAGTTTGATGTAGGGCAAGGCTTAGTCGACAAAATTTTCGAAGCAGGATCATTACCCTCTTTCTTGCGTGATTTTCACATTTGTAAAGGGCTTCTTGGAACGGCCAATCTCGAAATAGAAAAAGGGAAAACTAAAGCAAATGGAACTCTCAAAAGCAATCGGGGAGATCTTGATGTCGATTTGGAGTGGGATGGAGAAAAAGGGCGTCTCTCTCTTGGCGAGGATGAAAAATTGAACTTTTTGGCCCATGTTGAAGAAGAGAAAATCCAATTTGATTCCATCAAAGGATCACTTGGACGTCTTAGCGCCGATCTCAAAAAAACAAACAAAAAACAGCTCAAAGGAAGCGTGAAGCTCGATTTTTCCCTCTTTGATGAGCTATTCGATCTTCCTCTCAATCATTTTGTTCAGTTATGGCAAGCAGGTACTGGCTATCAATTTGACGGGATTTTTACACCTGCAAAGCGACTTTTTGATTGGGGCTTTAAGGGAAAAGTAAAAGGCCAAAGTTTTGAGTGTGGGGGATACCAGCTTCGTTCATTGGAGGCAAAAATAGAGGTGGAACCGGGACAAATCACAATTGAAAACCTCGACCTAACAGATGATGCGGGCAAATTATGGATTGGAGAAGGAGCTCTGATGAAAGGGAATGTCGGGCAGTGGATTTTTTCTTTCCCGCTCGTTGAAATCCGAGGATTTCAGCCGAGTTTTATGCGTAAAATTTCTGGACCAGAAAGGGCCATTTCCCCGCTCATTTTAAAATCGGCAACCATCCGTGAAATGCGTGGAAGAATCGATGATCCAAATACGATAACCGGACATGGTGATCTTCGCTTTACGAATATCTCGAAAAATGGGAATCAGAGAAAACTGCCCCTAAATCTTTCGAGTCAGATTCTTGAGCAAATGGGACTGGATGAAGAGCTTTTTGTTCCCGCTTCTGGAGAAATGAAATACGCAATTCAAAATGGGCGGATTTACTTGCGAGAAATCCACAATATGATCAGTGAAAAGAATCGATCTGAGTTTTTGCCTCCCAAAAGTGGAGTCATGGGCTATCTCGACTTCAAAGGAAATTTTTTCATTGATCTGCTCGTTAGGCAAAAAGCAGTGCGTTCTATTTCAACGCCTCTCTCTTTCAAAGTGCGTGGTACATGGGAAGAGCCGCAAATTTCGATCAAATAAACATTCTTAACGTTCTCTATCCGCCGAGTTGCATTGCTTGCAATGCACTTTTGGAAAAAAATACCCATTTTTGTTCGCATTGCCAGGAAGAATTCACCCTTCTTCCCGAAGAAGGGCACTGCGTCAAATGTTTTGCAGAGATTTCCATGATCCGCGGCACTTGCAAGCCTTGCCGGAAAGTGACCCATCCCTTTCGCAAACTCGCCGCCTGTTTTGATTCCTATGGCCCCGGCAAAAGCCTTTTACGAACCTTTTTGCAGGAAAAAAATAGCCATTTGGCCAAAGACATTGCTTCCTACATCGTCGTACAGCTTCATCAGCTTTCATTTCCATCCTTTGGAGCCATCATCGTTCTTCCAAAAAGATTTCAACACCCTTTTACCCTTGTTGCAAAAGAAGTGGCAAAAATGCTCGAAGTACCCTTTGTCCCCATTTTAAAAAGGCGCTTTGCCTCGAAAAATGTATTTTCTGTGAAAAAAAAGTGGAACATTATCAACAAAGGAGTATTATTGCTTGACACTGAAATGCAAGAGCGTACTGAGATACGCTCTGCCGGGTGGGCCCTCAAAGAAAGGCTTCCCGAAACGATATACGGAATGACATTTTGCGCTACCTTGCACTCATAGTACTCTTATTTTTTTCAAGTTGCTCGCGCCGCATAGAAGATCCCGAAATTGCGCAAATACGCGTGCGGGGGATCCAGTCGCACACTTTTGTGGGACATGATGCCAAAGTTGTCACAAAAGAAATCATTGCCGTTTTGCAAGATGAAGGGTACATGATCAAAAATGTGAGCGGTGATGTGGGCCTTCTTACTGCAGAAAGAAACATCAACATTGAAAAATTTTCCTCAAAATTTTGGGCCTGTCTTTTTTCTGGGAAACGGGCCCGTTGGAAAAAGCATTCTATTATTGAACTGACAACCAATATCACAGGAGAAGAAGGGAAAACGAAAGTTCGAATCAATTACCTCATTCGGATTTTTGATAATTTGGGACGCATTATCGATGTCCATCAAATCCTAGAAGAAGACATTTATATGGATTTCTTCAACAAAGTCCAAAAGGGGCTTTTGTCCAAATAGAAAAAATTTTACCACAGAGAGCACAGAAAACACGGAGGCGGCTTCTTCGTTCTTAGATTGGACATTTCAGAAAATAGAAAAATAGGGGGGCGCCATAGATTTTCTGCGCGGCTAACTTCGTTGCCGCGTCTGCACTTCGTGTCGCCTACGCTGACATGCGCTTTGCCAAATCGGATCCTTCGCGAAAGCAGCCCGTGTGAAACACTGTGCTGCTTCGCACGGACCAATTTTGCTGTGCGCATCCATCCATCGGCTGGAAGAGCATTCAGGTGGGATTTCACCCACCTTCATGCCCTCTTCCAGAGCCAATTGAGATTGGTTATGCCAAATAGAATGACTTTACCAGCAACGTAAAAAGAGGGTCAAATTCCTTTTTTTTACGCTCGAGCGGCCCATGTTCTCGAGCAAACAAAGTGAGAAGGTAGGTGGGTAAATTTTATATATACACATCATGAATGAAGAATTGATTTTTGACAGCGTTGGCTATCCTTCAAATTTTTCGTCTGCTCCTCGCTCCGTGTCCATGAACACTGCAGCTCGTCGCATCCAAAAAATTTGAGAAGCCTCCTTGTCAAATTCCCAATTCTTCA
>JAAKFC010000082.1 GCA_011065225.1 Chlamydiota bacterium | reverse complement strand
ATGGTTCTCTTCATTGCCAAAAAGTTTGCTTAAAACTTATTTTAACTACAATCTTAAAAAGAGGAGCAGCACTTCCTCCCAGCCCTAAAGGACTGGGTTTCCGTGCTGTCATTTCTGGATGAAGAAAATCACGATTATCGGAAGTGGATACGTCGGTCTCGTTACAGGAGCATGTCTCGCCGAAATGGGTAACCTGGTCACCTGCCTGGATATCGACCAAGAAAAAATCAATTCTCTGCTTGCTGGCAAGATCCCATTCTTTGAACCCGGCCTTGAAGAGCTCGTAAAAAGAGCCGTCGCAGCTGGAAGACTCACCTTTACCATCTCCTATGAGCAAGCCCTGCACAATGCAGAACTTTGTTTTCTCGCCCTTCCAACGCCCTCTCATCCTGATGGCAGCTGCGATTATAGTTATGTATTTAAGGCCACTGCAGAATTGGCAAAGCACATCACCGATTATCTGATTATCATCAATAAATCGACCATTCCAGTGGGAACAACGGGAAAAGTGCGCGAAATCATCGAAGATGTGCTTGATCAGCGCGGGATTGATATCCCCTTTGATGTGGTTTCAAATCCAGAATTTTTGCAAGAGGGCACCGCCATCCACAATTGCATGAATCCTGATCGCATTATTCTTGGCTTGGATAGCCAAAGAGCCCAAAAAGTTCTTCAGCAGCTCTATGCTCCCTTTAAAGATCAAATTCAGATTATGGACATCCCTTCTGCAGAACTTTCTAAATATGCAGCCAATGCCATGCTTGCAATGAGACTTTCTTTCATGAATCACCTAGCTGGTCTCTGTGAAAAAGTGGGCGGAAATATCGAACAAGTCCGCCAAGCCCTTGGTGCAGATCCGCGCATTGGCCACCGCTATCTTCAAGCTGGAATTGGATTTGGTGGATCTTGTCTCCCCAAAGATGTCGATGCCCTCTGTGCTATTGCAAAAGATCACGGACACTCTCCCGATTTTTTTCGGATGATTTTAGAAGTCAACGAGCAGCAAAAAAAAGCATTTTTTCAAAAAATCCTCTCCCACTTTGGTAGCCTAGAAGGAAAAACATTTGCCATTTGGGGACTTTCCTTCAAACCCAATACCGATGATTTACGCGAAGCGCCTTCCCTTGATCTCATCAAAATGCTCACCGAAAGTGGCGCTGCCTTAAGACTTTTTGATCCCATCGCAATGTCAAATGCAAAAAAAATACTCGGAAACTCTTCTCAACTCAAATTTTGCCAAGATGAGTACGATGCAGCCCAACAAACAGATGCCATTATCCTCATCACCGAATGGCCCGAATTTCGCTCTGTCGATTTCAGCAAATTAGGCGTCTTGATGCGCAACAAAGTCCTTTTTGATGGGCGCAATCTCTACGATATGCACGAGATGGAAAACCTCGGATTTGAATACTTCTGTATCGGCAAAACCAAGCAACCAGCAAAACAATGGATCGTCTAAGAGAAGCACTCAATCAAACTCTTACTGAGCTTTTGCCAAAAGATCAGGGGGCACTCTATGAAGCAGCCCATTATAGCTTAGAAGGCGGTAAAAGACTCCGGCCTCTTTTGACACTTGCTGTTTTGGAGACCTATAGTGTGCCGATTGAAAAAGGACTCTATCCAGCAGCAGCCCTTGAAATGATCCATACCTATTCCCTCATCCATGATGACCTCCCCTGTATGGATGATGACGATATCAGGAGAGGAAAACCCACCCTTCACAAAGCCTACCACGAGAGTTCTGCTGTTTTGACAGGCGATTTTCTCCTCACTTTTGCATTTGAAACCCTTGCAAATGCCCCAGATCTTTCCGACTCTGAAAAAAATGCTCTCATCACAACTCTTGCCCAGCATGCCGGAGCTGAGGGAATGATCGGCGGACAACTTCTCGATCTGGAAGGTACTATCGAAGATTGGGAAGAGATGTATGGGAAAAAAACAGGAGCCCTATTTTGTGCAGCTCTTGAATTTGGAGCCATTTTAGCCCGCGTTGCAGTAGAGCCTTTTCAAGCAATCGGTAAAGCTTTGGGAGTGGCTTTTCAGCTCATTGATGATCTCTTAGACGAAGATGACACTGTTAAAATCTATGGAACTCAAAAAGTTGAAGAAAAGGCCAGTCAGCTTTTAGAAAAAGCTGTAGCCATTATGGACACACTCCCCAATGGCGCCCCTAGGCTGCAAAGCCTCGCTGATGCAATGATCCACCGAACCGTTTGAAAATATTTCGACTAATGCAGAATAATGACCCATATGGCCATTTTTGGTAAACGAGTCTTCGACATTTGCTTCAGCGTCTTCTTTCTCATTCTTGGCTCTCCTTTGTATTTTCTTCTTTTTTTGCTCGTCAAGCTGACCTCCAAAGGTCCTGCCATTTACAAGAGCTTGCGAATGGGACAAAATGGCAAGCTGATCTGGTGCTGGAAATTTCGGACTATGATAATCGATGCGGATCAAAAGCTCGCAATCCTTTTAGAAAAAAACCCTGAGATGCGCAAGGAGTGGAAGGCCTTTCATAAATTGAAAAACGATCCCCGCCTCACAAAAATAGGGATTTTTCTTCGCAAAACGTCACTCGATGAATTACCTCAATTTTGGAATGTCCTCAAAGGCGATATCAGCATTGTAGGTCCTCGCCCCATTGACATTCGAAAACCAGAAAATGCAAGGGAAGAAATCCGATCTAAATATCACGAGCGGACAGAAAAAATTTTGTCAATTCGTCCTGGAATCACCTGTCTTTGGCAAATAAAGGGACGTAACCATCTGACTTTTGAGCAGCGCGCTGCTCTTGAAGAAGAATACGTAAATACACGAAATTTTTGGTTGGATTTGAAAATCATTTGCAAAACAGTTTATATTGTGCTTTTCCCTAAAGGAGCATATTGATGTCAAAAATACTGGTTACGGGAGGAGCAGGTTACATTGGAAGCCATGTGTGCAAAGCACTGAAAATGGCTGGCTTTATTCCTGTCACATTCGACAATCTCAGTCATGGCCATGAATGGGCCATCCGCTGGGGCCCTTTCTTTTATGGAGATTTGCAAAATTCTGAAGATCTCGATAAAGCTTTCCTAGAATACCGTCCCGAAGCAGTGATTCATCTCGCTGGTTCGATCAACTTGCGAGAATCAATCGAAAATCCCTACAAACACTACTTCAATAACGTCATTGGAAGTCTTTCTCTATTGAAAGCCATGGTCAAGCATGAGGTGCATTCCCTGGTTTTTTCTAGTAGTGCTGCTGTGTATGCTCTGCCTCAATATCTTCCTATGGATGAAAAGCATCCCAAAGATCCCGTTAACCCTTATGGAAAAACGAAATGGATGACAGAGCAACTGCTCGAAGATTTTCATCTTGCACATGGTCTCAATACTCTCTCTTTGCGGTATTTTAACGCTGCAGGAGCTGATCCAGAAGGCGAGATTGGAGAGGCGCATATCCCCGAAACCCATCTCATTCCCAGACTTATTTTCACTGCACAAGGAAAAGAAGAGGTTTTTACAATCTACAACGACACTCTCGACACAGAAGACGGAACAGCCATTCGTGACTATATTCATGTTACGGATATTGCCGAGGCGCATGTTTCAGCGCTGCATTGGCTCAAAAAGAACAAAAAACCCGAAGCATTCAATTTGGGAGCAGGCAAGGGGTATTCGGTATTAGAAATTATTGAGAAAACGAGAGAAATCACTGGCTGCCCTATTGAGGTTGTGGTTGGCAATCGAAAAATTGCGGAACTTCCCACTCTTGTTGCAGATACTACAAAGGCGCAAAATGAACTTCTTTGGACTCCAAAATATTCAGACCTTGCACAAATCATCGAAACCGCATGGAATTGGCATTTAAGCCCCACTTTAGCAAAAAAATGACGAAAGTTCCCCTTTGGATTCCTTTTTTTCTCGCTTTTTTTGCTTTTTTGTTTTCATCAGCTATTTTTTCAACTTTTCGCCTCTTTTATTTTGCTCCTTTTCTCGCAATCGTTCTGCAAAGATTGCCTTTGCAAAAGAGCCTATGGATTGCGTCTTTTTGCGGTCTTGCCCTTGATTTGCTTAGCACTGCAACCCGCTTTGGGCTTTATTCTTTGCTCACTGTAGCCTGCGCATTACTTGCCTATCGCTTTAAGCGATGGTTTTTCGAGGAAAGCCTCTTCTCGATCCCCCTTTATACAGCTTTGATTTCATCGATTTTTGTCCTTTTGCAATGGGTAGTTTTGATCCGTGCACCCCTTTGGTTGCCTCTATTTGATGCGCTCTATGCTTTTCTCTGGTTTACCTGCCCAATTCTCTTGTATAACCTCTTAATAAAGAGGAAATTTTCATGAATCTCCTTGAAGTGGCAAAAGAGGTTGCGAAAGAAGCTGGAGAAATCCTTCGAAAAGGTTTTGGAACTACTTTTCAGATTGAGACAAAAGAGGGAAAGCAAAACCTTGTAACCGAATATGACCACGCCTCCCAAGATTTTATCATTGCGCAAATCAAAAAGGCCTTCCCCACTCATACTTTTTTAGCAGAAGAAGGCGATGTGAAGGAAGGACCATCGGATCAAATCCTTTGGATCATCGACCCTTTGGATGGAACAGTCAATTTTGCTCATGAAGTCCCTTTTTTTGCCGTGAGCATTGCCGCAGCCAAAGGAAAAGAGATTGTCTGTGGATGTGTCTATAACCCGATGCTCGATGAACTCTTTTTTGCGGAAAAAGGCTCTGGCGCCTTTTTGGGCAAACGAAAACTTGCTGTGACAGAGCGAACTTCTTTTGAAAGCATCCTTGCTGCAACAGGCTTTCCCTATGATGGCTATCAAAATCCACTCCACTGCATCGATCGCTTTGGAAAGATGGTGGCAAAGGGCCTTCCCATTCGGCGCCTGGGCGTCGCCTCTCTTGATATTTGCTACGTCGCGGCGGGACGTTTTGATCTTTTCTGGGAGGTAGGACTCCACCCATGGGATATGGCAGCTGGAAAACTCATTGTGGAAGAAGCAGGAGGACAAGTGAGCCATTATGATGGGAGCCCTCATCAAATTTTTTCTTATTCCACTATTTTAGCAACCAATGGACACCTGCATGATGAAATGGTATCCTTGCTGAAGGAGGATCTCTCTTGATCATTGATGGGAAAAAGATTGCAAACGAAATAGAGCAAAACCTAAAAAACGCCATCGAGAAAATCCATGGCCGCAAGCCAGCTCTTGCCTTTGTCTTAGTGGGAGAACATCCTGCATCTATTGCCTATACCCGAATGAAAAAGAAAAAATGCAAAGAAGTGGGGATCCTCTCGATTGATCATGAACTTCCTGAAACGATTTCTGAGGAAGAGCTTCTTTCTATCGTCACAAAACTCAATCAAGATTCCGATGTAGATGGCATCCTCGTGCAACTCCCCTTGCCTTTGCATATGCAATCTCACAAAATCCTAGAAGCTATTGATCCTCTCAAAGATGTGGATGGGTTCCATCCGATCAACATAGGAAAACTTCTTTTGGGAGAAAAGACGGGTTTTTTCCCATGTACTCCCTATGGAATTAGCATTTTGCTTCAGCATTCAGGCATTGAAACGAAGGGAAAACACGTCGTCATTGTCGGGCGAAGTAATATTGTGGGAAAGCCCTTGGCAGCATTGCTGATGCAAAAAGCGGAAGGAGCCAATGCCACAGTCACTGTTGCCCATAGTGCAACTCAAGACCTCAAAGGAATCTGTCTATCTGCCGATATCCTCATCGCCGCCATGGGAAATCCTCGGTTCATCAAAGCTGATATGGTAAAGGAAGGCGCTGTCGTCATTGATGTAGGGATCAATCGCGAAGAAGGAAAATTGATTGGCGATGTCGACTTTGAAAACGTGGCTCCCAAATGTGCCGCAATCAGCCCTGTCCCTGGAGGCGTCGGGCCCATGACCATTGCCATGCTTCTTTCCAATACCCTTCTCAGCTACCAAAGATCTCAATGATATTTCAAAGAAATATTTTGTAGTTTGACATATGTCAAAGATTTTGATAAAATGAAAACATTCCCTAGGAAAGTTGATAAACAAGCGAAACAAATTGAGACTGTTGCAAAATTGCTTTCGCCAGAGAAATTTTGGATTTTTTGAAATAAATTGTCTTTGGAACATGAAGCCAACTCCAAGAGAGTTGGTGAAATGTGAAAAGACGATTTAGGCAAAAAAGACTAATTTCAAACTGGCGGAATGATTTTTGCAACAGTCTCAAATTAGGTATATTATGTTGGAACACACGAAAAAGCACCATACTAATAAAGAGCCTGCTTATAAAGTCGTTATCGAAATTCCTGGTAAAAAGAAAATGCTTTCTTTCGTACCCGCAAAGCATTTGAGAAAACTGGAAGCTTTTCTCGATAAATATGGGCACCCTAAAGAATCTACTTCTTGGGAAAATCTCTCTTCTAGTCGACTAAAGAAACATGGAAAAGCTGGATTGGTTCTGAGAGGGGCACGTTTTAGAGAGAAAATGTCTCAAAAAGAATTAGCCAAACGAAGTGGAATTAGCCAAGAAAATATCTCTAAAATAGAAAATGGCAAGAGATCTATTGGAGAAAAAGTTGCTAAAAAATTAGCCAAAGCTTTGAAGATTGACTACAAACTTCTTCTTGAACGTAAATAATACAAAAAAATTTTCCAGCCCGTACCAAAGATCTCAATGATATTTCTGCTTAGCTTTCTTTTTCTATCCTGTTTTCCTGAAATCAACGATATGATCCCTGAGGGTCCTTTTTCTTATCCGGGGCAAAATCCCCGTGAAATCATCATTGTCGATCCAAGCAATGCCCCCTTGCTCAAAGAAGCAACGCAAAACTTAGTTGTAAGATTAGAAAAAGACATTTTGCAAACTACCCTGCAATTTGTGCGAGAAGAGCTCTTTGACATTATGAATTGCGATGATGAAACAGTCTGGGCTCTCATTGACCAAAATTCTGAGGGAAAACTCGAGCCAGAAATTCCCTTGGAACTCTTTTTAAAGGAAAAAGTGGGAGTCTGCCGACATATCGCGCTCACTACTACATATTTGATTGATCACCTCATTAAAAAAGAAATCCTAACAGGTGAGGTCTTCCT
>JAAKFC010000081.1 GCA_011065225.1 Chlamydiota bacterium | reverse complement strand
GGCCCTCAAATTTTTCAACTGCGACGAGCTGCAGTGTTCATAGACACGGAGTGAGGAGCAGGTGACAAATTTGAGGATAAGTCGACGCCGTGAAAAATCGATTTTTGAATCACGATCTGTATACATTGACAGTCTAAAAAAAATTTGTTACACAAAAGTGAATACTCAAGTTGAGAGGAGCCAATGATCAGAAAACTCCCTTCGGGAGAGTACCGGCTGTATTCTCGTAAAAAAGATCCCAAAACTGGCAAACGGAGGAATCTGGGAACCTTTGCCACGCGTAAAGAAGCTGTAAAACACGAGCGAGAAATCCAGTTTTTCAAAAGGCATTGATGAAAAAATTAAGAATCGTCGTTGTAATTTTACTTCTTCTTGGTGTGGCAGCACTCGCAGTGTTGTATATCAGTACTCATGATATCGTTGTGTTGAATCCGAAAGGGATGATAGGGATAAAAGAGCGCCACCTCATTATCACTGCTTCTCTCTTGATGTTACTTGTTGTGATTCCGGTGTTTATCTTTACTTGGTTCTTTGCCTGG
This sequence comes from Chlamydiota bacterium, assembly GCA_011065225.1. Taxonomy (GTDB): domain Bacteria; phylum Chlamydiota; class Chlamydiia; order Chlamydiales; family Rhabdochlamydiaceae; genus Sacchariniichlamydia. Next base: position 6,581 of record JAAKFC010000081.1, on the reverse strand, counting down.
CGATATCGAGCGAGTAATGAAAAGGCAAGACACGAACCAGATTGGGAACACAATAATATAGCGGAATTCTGCTGGTGGGGTGTTCCTCTCATCATTGTTGTGATACTTGGAGTGATCACCTGGAAATCGAGTCACGAGCTCAACCCATTTAAACCCATTGTTACTGGTAAAGCCCCCATTACAATACAGGTTGTTGCACTCGATTGGAAATGGTTATTCATCTACCCAGAGCAGGGGATTGCTTCGGTAAATTTTGTTGAGTTCCCAGAAAAGACTCCCATCAATTTTGAGATTACTGCGGATGCTCCAATGAATTCCTTTTGGATTCCACAACTTGGGGGGCAAATTTATGCGATGCCTGCCATGCGAACAAAGCTGCATCTGATTGCGAATGAAACCGGTAACTTTAGAGGTGCTTCCGCGAACATAAGCGGTAAAGGCTTCGCGGGTATGACGTTTACAGCCAAATCCAGTACGCAGGAAGATTTTGATCGCTGGGTACAAAAAGTGAGACAATCCGGAAAATCTCTTACCTTGAGTGAATATAAGCAATTAGCAGAGCCAAGTGAATATAACCCAGTTGTACTTTATGTATTGCAGCAAAAAGATCTATTTGATCGAATAGTGATGAAATACCGCGCACCATCGCAGTAATGTGAGGGGGGGGCGCTCACCTTAAAGTTAGGAAATAGCATGTTAGGAAGATTGACGCAGGAAGCTCTGAAACACGATTGGATTGAATATCTAGCTGGAGTTTCCATGTTCTTAGGAGCTATCGCCGTTATAGCTCTGCTTACCTACTATAAACGCTGGACGTGGCTTTGGAAAGAATGGATTACTTCGGTAGATCATAAAAAAATTGGGATCATGTATCTCGTCTTTTCCTTTGTGATGTTAGCCAAAGGGCTGGTTGATGCAGCAATGATGCGAGCTCAACAAGCTTTTGCTGTTGGTGATTCGATGGGTTATTTAGGATCCGAACATTTTCAGCAAATTTTTACAGCCCATGGCGTCACGATGATCTTTTTTGTGGGCATGGGGGTGATGTTCGGCCTCATTAATTTAGTTTTGCCCCTGCAAATTGGTGCTAGAGATGTTGCCTTTCCCTTTCTAAATAATCTCAGTTTTTGGCTGTTCGCATCGGGAGGAATGTTTATCCTCGTATCTCTAGTTATCGGTGTATATGCAGGAACTGGATGGTCCGCCTATCCACCTCTTTCAGGGTTAAAGTATAATCCAGGGGTAGGAGTGGATTATTGGCTCTGGACTGTGCAAATTGCGGGAGCTGGGAGCTTGCTTTCAGGGATTAATTTTTTAGTGACCATCTTAAAAATGCGTTGCCCTGGAATGACTCTTATGAAAATGCCGATTTTTGTCTGGGCCACTTTAGCTACTATGATTCTCGTCGTTTTTGCTTTTCCAATATTGACTGCAAACGTTGCAATGCTCTCTACTGACCGCCTCCTTGACACACATATCTTTACCTCGGAATTTGGGGGCAACCCTATGATGTTTATCAACTTGTTTTGGGCATGGGGACATCCCGAGGTTTATATTTTAATCTTGCCCGCTTTTGGGATTTTTTCTGAGGTGGTTCCCGTTTTTTCTCAAAAAAAGCTCTTTGGTTATGCCTCAATGGTATGGGCACTTGTTGCGATCACTTTTCTCTCCTTTATTGTTTGGCTCCATCACTTTTTTACGATGGGAGCAGGAGCAAATGTCAATGCCTTCTTTGGCATCATGACGATGATTATTTCCGTGCCCACAGGCGTAAAAGTTTTCAATTGGCTATTTACGATGTATAGAGGCCGCGTTCTTTTTACAACGCCTATGTATTGGTTTTTAGGCTTTATTGTCACTTTCACCGTTGGGGGGATGGCTGGTGTTTTAATGTCGATACCTGGAGCAGACTTTCAAATCCATAACAGCTTATTTTTGATTGCCCATTTCCACTCTGTGATCATTGGCGGGGTAGTTTTTGGTTTTTTCGCGGGTTATTCATACTGGTTCCCCAAATTTTTGGGCTTCAAACTGAATGAAAAACTAGGGAAATGTGCCTTTTGGTGCTGGTTGATTGGTTTCTTAGTAGCTTTCCTGCCATTGTATTTACTTGGATTGATGGGTGCGACAAGACGCTTAAACCATTATGACGTATTGGGATGGCAGCCATTATTCATCGTTGCCGCTCTTGGTGTGATTCTGATTCTCTGCGGTGTCGGTTTCCAAGTGTTGCAAGTCATTGTGAGTGTGAAGCAACGCAAAGAGAACCAAGATACGACAGGGGATCCATGGAATGGCAGAACTTTGGAGTGGACAACCACTTCGCCTCCACCTTTTTATAATTATGCCATTATACCTGAGGTGCATCAGCGCGATCCTTTTTGGGCCATGAAACAGTCTAAAACGTCAGAAGCCCAAAGACCGCAATACGAAGACATTCATATGCCGAAAAATACCTCAACAGGTTTTTATATTGGGATCTTAAGCTTTACCTTAGGTTTTGGTTTAATCTGGTACATATTCTGGCTTGCTGCAATCAGCGCCATTGGTATCATTGCTTGTCTGATCATACGCCTCTATACGAAAGATACCGATTATTATGTCACAGCTGAGGAAGTAGAAAAAATAGAAACGAGGACGCAATGACAAATCCTGGAACCGTTACACATGAGCCTTATCCCGATGCCTACCATGATGACTATTCTAAGACCATCTTTGGTTTTTGGATCTATTTATTGACTGACTTCATATTGTTTGCAGCGCTATTTGCAACATATATAGTGTTGCATAACAGTACGCATGGAGGGCCTTCTGCTCGCGAAATCTTTCATCTTCCCTTTACGCTGGCCCAAACTTTTATTTTATTATCCAGTAGCTTTACCATCGGACTTGCTGGCGCCTGTGCACATCGCAATCATAAAAACTGGACCATTATTTGGTTTAGCATCACTTTTTTGCTTGGGATCGCCTTTATGGGAATGGAGCTAACCGAGTTTACGCGACTCGCAAGCGAAGGCAATAGCTGGAAGGGGAGCGCATTTTTATCTGCATACTTCACCCTCGTTGGTACGCACGGACTCCATATGATACTTGGTCTTTTGTGGATTCTTATTTTCCTATTTCCTGTTTGGCGCCAAGGTCTCACACCTATTAATATTAAAAGGCTAACATGCTTAAGGATGTTCTGGCAGTTTTTAAATATCGTATGGATTTTTATATTTTCTATTGTCTATTTGATTGGGGGTAATTCAGTATGATTGATCCACGCCATGGATGGAACGTGAGCTTTAAACCCCTCTATCTGGGGTTTGTATTATCCATTATATTGATTGCAGCGGCGTATCGCATTGTTGTTCATTATCACCTCACAAATACAGTATTAACCTTTACGATTTTAAGTCTTGCCGCACTGCAAGTATTCATTCAGCTCTATTTTTTTCTTCACATTGGCATGGGGGCAAAGCCCCGTTGGCACTTGATCTCTTTTTTCTTCATGGTACTTGTCATCATCATTGTAGTCGGGGGCTCAATGTGGATCATGCAAAACTTAAAATATAATGTGATGCCAACTGAAGGGACTTAATTTTTCTATGGAAAAAATCTCAATCCCAGCTTTTACTTTTGCAGCCAAAAATTATTGTTTGCTCACGAAACCCGGTATCATAATGGGAAATGTGATCACAATGGCTGGAGGGTTTGCACTTGCCTCGAGAGGGCATATCCATTTTTGGCAATTTATTGCGACACTCATAGGTCTTTCTTTTGTCATTGCATCAGCCTGTGTATGCAATAATTACATCGATCGCGAAATGGATGAAAAGATGACAAGGACCAAAAATCGAGCCCTTGTAAAAGGACTGATTTCAGAGCAGAACGCGCTTCTATTTGCCATTTTTCTTGGGCTATTGGGCATCTTCTTTTTGGGCTTTTTCACCAATCTTTTGACTCTTTTGATTGCCCTTTTTGGTTTTGTTGTTTACGTCGTTTTGTATAGCTTTTCGAAGTACCGCTCGATGCATGGAACTTTAATAGGCAGTGTTGCAGGGGCAATACCCCCCGTTGTTGGCTACTGCTCTGTGAGCAATCGGTTGGATTTAGGAGCATTGATAGTATTTACAATGGTTGTCATGTGGCAAATGCCCCATTTTTTTTCGATCGCGATTTATCGACTCAAAGAGTATTCCGCAGCCTCTATTCCCGTTTTACCCATTCAAAAGGGGATGCGCACGACTAAGATCCATATGATGCTGTATATCCTGGCCTTTATCACAGCTTCCTTCATGCTGACAGTATTTGGCTTTACAGGATATACGTATCTAATCATTGCAGCCCTTCTTGGTTTTACATGGCTTGGGCTTTGTATGAAGGGTTTTAAGTGTGATAATGAGGAAGCTTGGGCGCGCAAGATGTTCTTCTTTTCCCTTGTGGTGATCACTACGCTTTCTATCGCTATCCCATTTACCGTAATACCCTAGTATCGCGGTCGAGAAGCTCGTCTTTTTGATGATTTTGCTTTAGATTTGAACCGCCTTTTAGCACCACCAGGATGAGAACGAGGGCGCCGTGTTGACCGCGAGGTACGCTGCTGTGGACGAGGTTCTAGACCAGCGATCTCTACAACATTGATCTGATGTCCTGTAAACTCTTCAATCTTTTTCACCAAAGGCGCATCGCGCCCCGCCACAAAAGATAATGCTGTCCCATTGATTCCAGCACGTCCCGTACGTCCAATGCGATGAACATAGTCCTCAACATTATTAGGGAAATCAAAATTAATGACATGAGTGATCAACTGCACATCGATACCCCGAGCAGCAACATCAGTAGCCACAAGTATTTTGATCTTACCATCCCTCAACTGCATTATCGCCCGGGTCCGTTGTCTCTGGTTCATATCACCATGCAAAGCTGCTGCTTGATGTCCTTTATCCTTCAGTTCCCCAACAAGTTGATCAGCATGTCGTTTTGTTGCAGTAAACACAAGGGCATAGTCAACACCATTCTCACTTAAAATATGGTTGAGAAGACGGTTTTTGTGTTGCAGATTATCAACATAATGGAGCCTCTGATTGATGTTTTCATGCTTTTGCTTCTTAGCATGAACAACGATCTCCATAGGCTTGTTCATTAGCCGCTCTGATAACTTGATGACACTCCCTTGCAGCGTTGCAGAAAACAATAACGTCTGTCGCGATGATGGCGTCGCCTCAACAATCTGTTCGACCGGCTCAACAAATCCCATATCTAGCATACGGTCAGCTTCATCAAGAACAAGCATCTCCAGGCGAGGAAAATCAACCTTGCGTTGATTCATGAAATCAATAAGACGCCCGGGAGTAGCAATAAGAATATCATAAGGGCGAGAAAGCTTGCGCGTTTGCGCATGGTATGGAACGCCACCAAAAACACAAACAGTTTTTACTCGGTGCAAATGTTTACTGTACTTCTCCGCCTGCACAGCAATCTGCATAGCAAGCTCCCTTGTAGGAACAAGAATAAGGACTCGCGGTCCCTTGCCAGCCCTCGGTGAAGGAACGACCAAACGATTGAGGGCCGGCCACAGAAATGCTGCCGTCTTCCCAGTTCCCGTCTGTGCCGAAGCTCTGATGTCGAAGCCCTTCATGATTTTGGGTATAGCTTTTAATTGAATCTTTGTCGGTTCGGAATATCCCGCCTCAGCAACCGCCTTAAGAATTTTAGGATGTAAGCTCAAATTGTCAAAACTCATTAAATAGAACCGTATGATTTGGTTTAATTTTTTAAAGATTAACACATTCGGTGAATTTAAAGATATCTTATAATTCAGCACTCTTGGATTGGGGTAAAGAATGGGCGAAGCCTTCTTGTTAAAGAACTTGCTGTTAGCAGTTTAGAGATTCTGTTGAATTCCTCTTCCCAATAATAGCTTAACTCCCGTATACTAGGCTTGTTATTGAAATGTTATGGAGAAATCCTGGGCATAAGTTCAACACGTTGCGTTTAGGCTCTTTTTTTTTTACTCCGAGCAGTTAGTCAATAAGTTAGAAAAATTTAGTGTGTTCTCAGCAGTCATGAGTATTGCTGCGAACGTCTTACTTATAGGAGAGCCAAAGTGGCCAACAACAAGAAATTATACGTAGGGAATTTGTCCCACGATTTAGACAACAACGACCTTAAAGAAACATTCCAAGCTTATGGCGATGTGGAATCTGCCCAAATCATTATGGACAGGGACACAGGCCGTTCCAAGGGTTTTGGATTCGTAGAGATGGGTAATGTAGATCAGGCTCAGGCAGCCATTGATGCATTGAATGGTACTGAAGTAGCAGGACGCACCCTCACTGTTAACGAAGCTCGTCCCCAAAAAGAGCGCGGTGAGCGCAGTGGTGGCGGTGGTAGTCGTGGATTCGGCGGCGGCGGAAGACGCTACTAGCCTTCGATCCTTTCTAGATTGAAAAACTGTTACTTGTGATTATCACAAGTGGCAGTTTTTTTTATTTTTCGGATTATTTTTCTGGTTTCAACCCGATTTTCGCGGGCCTTATGCCTCAACTTTACGAGAGCCCTTCTTTTGAACTGTTCGGAAATTCCGAATAGTTGCT
>JAAKFC010000080.1 GCA_011065225.1 Chlamydiota bacterium | reverse complement strand
CATCGTTACCTCCAGTGGGTTTCAGAATGTCCGTCATTTTAGCGTAGTTTGTGAATTTTAGCCAATGAGTTTTTTAAGAATTTTTAAAAATTTCTCAAATTCTTTGCATAGAGTCGGTTTACTTTTCTTGAATATAGGGGTATTTCTTGATACAATATTCCCTATGAGAAATAAAAAAAAATTTAAGGTTTCCACAATTGGTTGTAGGACCAATCAATATGAATCGGCAGCGTATGCAAAACAGCTCCGCGAAATGGGATATAGCCAGGCACAAGGCGCAGAAGAAGTCGATCTGTGTATTGTCAATACCTGCACGGTGACAGAGAGCGCCGATCGCTCTTCCCGTCATCAGATTCGTCGGCTACACCGGTTGCACCCCTACGCAAAAATAGTAGTGACGGGATGTCTTGCCGACCGCCTTCCCAAAGAAATGGCAGACATGGACGAGGTTGATCTTGTTGTTCCCAATAAAAATAAGGAAAACCTCCTTGCCCAAGTTTTTCCGGAAGAAAAATTACCCGAATTTGCCATTGATCAGTTTGGTGGGCATACCCGCGCCTTTGTAAAGGTGCAAGATGGGTGCAATTCGTTTTGTACCTACTGCATACTCCCTTATGTGCGAGGCCGGTCGCGCGCGCGCGATATTGATGCGATTTTACGAGAGGTGAAAACTCTCATCCAAAATGGCTATAAGGAAGTCGTCATTACCGGTGTCAATGTGGGGGATTTTGATGGGGGAGGGAAAACACTCGCTCAGCTCGTTCGTGAGATCGATCAGGTGGATGGTTTAAAACGCCTACGCATTTCTTCGATCGATCCCGATGAGGTTGATGACGATCTTCTAGATGCGGTGATTACCGGCAAAACGACTTGCCATAGTATGCATATCGTCTTGCAATCGGGCTCCAATGCCATATTGAAGAAAATGAACCGAAAATACACGCGCCAGATGTTTCTAGAGGCGATCCAGAAATGTAAAAATGCCTCTATTGACTTCACCTTTACGACCGATATCATTGTCGGATTTCCTGGGGAGACGGAAGCAGATTTTGCCAATACTCTTGAGTTGATGCATCAAATCCAATTTGCGAAGGTACACATGTTTCCTTATAGTCCACGCGATAGAACGCGTGCTGCTCTTTACCCCAATCAGGTACCTCATGATGTGAAGGCTAAACGCAAGCAGGAAGTCTTGCGGCTTTCAGAGCAGATTGCCTATGATCTGCGAGAAAAGTATATAGGGCGGACAATGCCCGTACTCCTTGAAGATATCGATGATGGCATGTTCTCGGGCCATACTGAGAATTTTCTTCAAGTAGTGGTTCCGGATAATGGGCTTAAATCGAATGAAATTGTCGATGTAAAACTGACAGAAAACACACCTAAAGGACTGATAGGATGCGTATCCAAATAACGCAAAAGTTTCGCCTTTTTTCCCATCGACCTGGGATTCGCTGTTTGATTCCCTTTACGACTTGGGAAGCGCAAATTTTCCCCACAAAAATTTTCTTAACCAATCTTGCAGAGAGTGGAGAAAAAGAGCTCGATATAGAAAGCTCTCTTAAGGGATTCACTGTCATGCAGGATCTTGAAAGGGGACGCATCACAATTTCCGGCAAGGAGCTTAAGATCCCTTCATTTCTCAAAAAATATCCACTTGCGCCCTCCAAGAAGAGGCTCTTTATGGGAATTCACAAGAAGCAAGACTTTGAAATGATTCAAAGGCGCTCGGATATGGCAGAGATTTTTCCTTTTTGGCTTCGACTTGCACAGCTCATTCCCGAGGTGCCTCTTCCAAAGAAGATGATTGGAACGATGCAACTACTTAAAGAAGGAAAATTAGACCTCCTCTTCCAGGCGGCTTTTCAGGGGATACTGTGTCCCCGTTTAAAAGATGAAAACTATTTGGGATTGATCCCCGATGTTGAGGTCCCCAAAAATCTCTCTCCACTGGGAATTTTGCATGAGGGGGCGCGCCAGATTGAAGCTCTCTTTTTCCAGACGGAAGAAGACCACCTGCATTTTTTGCCCCATCTTCCGAAGGAATTTCATGCGGGGCGTTTTATCCATTTGCAAACGCCAGATGGGGATGAGCTCGATATGGAATGGTCAAAAAAACAGCTCAAAAAAGTGCTCATCCGCCCTGCGAAAACGCGCACAATTACCCTTGTTTTAAAGCGAGGGCTCAAAACCTTTCGTGTGCGCAAAAGCACGCGCCAAAAAGGAGAGAGAGCTGCAAATACACTGCACCTCAAAGCTGGACAAACGCTCTATCTAGATCGATTCATGAAGTAATTTTTTTCCAGCTGTCTTTTTGGAAGAGTAAAATGATTGAAGGTCCTAAAGAAAACAGGATAATACCCCCGACCATAATAATGACGTAAGTGGACCGATTGGTGATTGTGATATGACCAGGAGGCAAAATGCCAATCATCATAGTGAATGCAGAGCTCAAAATCCCAAGACCTGCTACGCACCACATTCCAAAATTCCCTCCAGGAATTTTGTAGGGGCGGTCCACTTTGGGGTGTTTATAGCGCAGCCGAATAGCAGCTGCAAACGTGAGCAAGTACATCAAGAGATAGAGTTCTGACACCATTGCCAAGAGCATCCAAAATGCCTCATTGAGATTGGGAAGAAAAACGAAGATTAAAGATAAAAAGCTGACGACGACCGCTTGCATGATCAGCAAGGGAACAGGCATGGCATTTTTGTTGAGCTTGCGGAAAAGGGGAGGGAGATCGCCGGTTTGTGCTGCAGCGAGAAGTCCTTTTGTGGGGCCAACGGTCCAAGTGCTGACTGATCCAATCGTTCCAAGGGTAATTAGAAGAGCCATGAGAGGGATAAACGGGCCCAAATGGTATTTTTCGAAAAAGATGGCAATGGCCTGTAGGGAGCCTGCCAATAGACTGATTTCTTGTTGAGGGACTACGATTGCAATGGCAAGGACGCCAGGTATGGAAAGGCCTAAAATGATCAGCGCAGAAAAGAGGATGGCTTTTGGATAATCTCGCTTGGGGTGTTCGACATCGCGTGCATGGACGGCAGACATTTCCATTCCTGCTAAGCTGATGAGCACTCCGGTAAAGAGGACGAGTTGGCCAATATTATTCATGTCGGGAATAAGATTGCCCCAAGTAAAGGCAATTTGGGTAGGTTGACCGCTAAAATACCAAATAAAGCCGAGTAATATGATCACAAGCCCAGGCAAAAAGGTTCCCAAGATCATTCCCAAACTCGAGATCCATCCAGAGGTGCGCATGCCTCGAAAATTGATGAGGGTTATCGCCCAGAAAATGATCAGGATGGTGAAAAAAGTATACAAATTATTTTGGGCAAGCTTTGGATTGAAAATGTAAGCAATCGTTGCGGCAATAAAAGAGAGGGCTGTCGGATACCAAACAATAGTTTGCATCCACTGGAGCCAGGCCGCTAAAAATCCACTTCGATGGCCAAAGGCCTCTTTGACCCAAGCGTAAACACCACCGGTTTTGGGCCAGCCCGTAGCGAGTTCTGCTGAAACAAGAGAAGTGGGAATAAAAAAAATGAGGGTGGCAAGTAAGAAAAAAAATACCGAGGAAAGACCATACTCGGCAGTGACGGGCCAATTTTTGACACTACCGATTGTCGCCACGTTGATCATGGTGAGTAAAAAAACGGAAAGAACGCGTTTGGGTTTTACTTGCTTCATAGTTAGTATAGAAAGTATATATGCATTGAGGCTTCTGATGCAAGAGAACGTTCACGATCTTCTTTCTAAGAGACAATTCAGTGATCCCCATAGCTATTTGGGATTGCAGCAAGTGGATGAAAAAAAGAAAATCATCCGTATCTGGAAACCGGGTTCTACGACCTGTCAATTAGAAATATGCGGCAAGGCAGTGGAAGCGACAAAGGTTCACGACTCCGGGCTGTATGAGTATGAAGTTTCTTCTGAGATCAAACCCACCGACTATCGGGTGATTTATCCCAATGGCAGGATCTCTCATGACCCTTATGCTTTTGGAAAAACGTTGGGAGATCTCGACATCCATCTCGTTAGCCGCGGCTTGCACTATGAGCTCTACGATCTTTTGGGAGCGACTCCAAAAGTGCACCAAGGAGTGGCTGGGATCAATTTTGCCCTTTGGGCTCCGAATGCCGTTTCTGTTTCTCTTCTCGGTGACTTCAACAATTGGGATGGTCTTGTCACCCCGATGCGCTGCATTGATATGACAGGGGTATGGGAAATTTTTATGCCAGGGCTGTCTGAAGGAGAAAAATATAAATTTGAAATTGTGACCAAAGAGGATGAGCGAAAGATCAAAACAGATCCGGTTGCCCATTTTGCTGAGATGCGTCCCAAAAATTCATCGATTGTTTTCGATGTGAGTCGCTTTCATTGGAGTGATGCCGATTGGATCAGAGAGCGGGAAAAATTCCGCTGTGGCAATGTTCCCATCACTATTTATGAAATACATCCGGGTTCTTGGCAAAAAGAAGACGGGAGTTTTCTCAACTATCGAGAGCTTGCCTCGCGTCTTGCAAAGTATTGCAAAAAAATGCACTTCACACATGTTGAGCTCATAGGAATCAGCGAGCATCCACTCGATGAGTCGTGGGGGTATCAGGTGACAGGATATTTTGCTCCGACAAGTCGCTACGGAACACCTGAGGATTTCCAATACTTTGTCAACTATTTGCATGAACACCAAATTGGCATCATCCTCGATTGGGTACCAGCACATTTCCCAACCGATGCGCATGCCATTGCAAAATTTGACGGGACCTATCTTTATGAGCATATGGATCCTCGCCAAGGCTATCATCCCCACTGGAGCACCCATATTTTCAACTATGGGAGGTGGGAAGTATCCAATTTTCTCATTGCAAGTGCGCTCTTTTGGTTTGACAAAATGCATATTGATGGCCTGCGTGTCGATGCTGTTTCATCAATGATCTATCTCGACTACGGAAGAGGACCTGGAGAATGGATTCCCAACTACATGGGGACCAACATCAATCTTGAAGCCCTGGAATTTCTCAAACACATGAATTCGATCATCCATCAGCGCTTTCCCGAAGTGATGATGATTGCCGAAGAGTCGACAGCCTTTCCCGGAGTCACAAAAGAAATAGAAAAAGATGGCCTTGGCTTTGATTACAAATGGAATTTGGGATGGATGAACGACACGCTCCGTTTTTTTTCGATGGATTTTTCTGAGCGCGGGCAAAATCTGTCTAACCTTACTTTTACCCGCGAATATGCCTTCAATGAAAAATTTAATCTTGTTCTCTCTCATGATGAAGTGGTTCATGAGAAAAAGAGTTTGCTTGCAAAAATGCCTGGAAATGAATGGGAGCAAATGGCAGGTCTTCGTCTCCTTCTCGGCTTCATGATTTGCTTCCCGGGTAAAAAACTTCTTTTCATGGGTGGGGAACTTGGGCAGAAATCTGAATGGAATGCAAGTGAGCAGATCCATTGGGATTTGCTCCAAGAGAGTCTTCATGCTGAGCTACAAAAAATGGTTGCAGCCCTCAATCTCTTCTATCTTGAAAATGGAGCCCTTTTCGAGAGAGATACAGATCGAGAATCTTTCGAATGGGTCATCCATGAAGGCCAAGAAAATTGCGTGATTGCTTTTATACGCAAAGGCTACATGCAAAATCTTCTCTGCGTACATCACCTTCTCCCAGGCTCCCTTCAAGGGTATCGGATCCCTCTTCCAGAAGGAAACCATATCCGTGAAATATTCAATACCGATAGTCTGGAATGGGGCGGCTCTGGTATTATCAATCCAGAAATAGAGATTGTAAAAGGCCAAGCGATCATTTCTATTGCCCCTTTAGCGACACAAATTTTTTCTATTCATGAATAAAGAAAAATATTTAGAACTGATCGAAGAAGTTCGAAAACATGATCGGGCCTATTTTGTTCAGGCCCATCCGATTATTTCCGATTATGACTACGACCAGCTCGTGAATCAACTCAAAGATATCGAGGCCAAAAACCCCGATTGGGTCACGCCCACTTCTCCTACAAAGCGGGTAGGAGAGATAGCGACAGAAGGCTTTCGCCAGGTGGTTCATAGTGTTCCTATGCTTTCACTTGCCAATACCTACTCACAGCAAGAACTCGAAGATTTTGTGAAACGAATCCACAAGTGGATAGGACAGGGCGATATCGAATTTTGCGCAGAGCTCAAGATGGATGGGGTTGCCGTCACAGTCCGCTATGAAAAGGGGCTTTATGTGCGAGCGCTTACGCGAGGTGATGGGAAAAAAGGCGATGACATCACCGCCAACCTCAAAACCCTCCGTGCTCTTCCCCTTCAACTGGATCTGGACAATCCTCCTGACGTGCTCGAGATTCGTGGGGAAGTCTTCATGCCCCACAAATCTTTCCGAGAAGCAAATCAAAAAAAAGAAGATGCAGGCGATGAACCTTGGGCTAACCCGCGCAATGCAGCAGCTGGTTCTCTAAAACTCCTCGATCCCAAAGAAGTGCAGAAGCGCAACCTTGCAATTGCCTTCTATGGCATTGCTGAAGACTCAGGCTACTCGGTTCAAAGCCAATTTGCCTGTCACAAGTTTTTAGAAATGATCGGTCTTCCTACTTTTGCTTCCCATCATCGCCTCAAAACAAAAGAAATCAGTGAAATTCTCACGTTTGGCGAGCGGGTAGAAGAAGAGCGAAAACATCTCGGATTTGATATCGATGGCATCGTCATCAAAGTCGATGATTTTGCCCTCCGTGAAGATCTTGGTGTCACAGGAAAAAGCCCTCGCTGGGCGGTAGCCTATAAATTTGCTCCTGAGCAAGCCACCACCACAATCCGCGAAATCACAATCCAAGTAGGTCGCACAGGAGTTCTCACTCCCGTTGCTGAACTCGAACCCGTTTTTCTTGCAGGGAGTACCATCTCGCGCGCTACCTTGCACAATCGCGAAGAAATCGAGCGTAAAGACATCCGCGTCGGCGATGCTGTCGTGATTGAAAAAGGGGGCGATGTCATCCCCAAAGTCGTCAAAGTAGAAAAAGCCAAAAGGCCCAAAAACTCGAAGAAATGGCATATGCCCGATCACTGTCCCATTTGCGGCAGTGCCGTGACCCATCGCGAAGGCGAAGTGGCAATCCGCTGCCTTAATCGCAA